>NZ_VDEV01000010.1:0-153653 GCF_006151685.1 Arthrobacter sp. BB-1 | reverse complement strand
TATGCCGGGTTACCTAATGGCGTGCGGCCAAGGCCGTTCGGCCCTACCGGTTCCCCCTGCGCGGCCGCACCCTGAAACAGGTAGGTGCCGGGGCAGGCGCCCGCGGGCCCCGCACCGAACCTCTGCCGGGCCGCGGGCTCTGAGGATTTTCCAACAATGTCCATTGCACGACGACGGCTCCCCCAGCGCAGGCGGGCCGTCCCTTTTGAAGGCGCACGCCGTGACGCGCTGCGCAAAGGCCTCCTGCTTGCCGGGCCGGCGTCGTCACTGCTCTACGTGGTCTTCACTGACTTCGTGGCAGCGTCCCGCTGGGAGGGTTACCGCCGCACAGAACAGATGGTGAGCGAACTGTTCGCCGTCGGCTCCCCCGGCCGCGACGTCCTTGCCCCGTTCACGTGGCTCTACACGGTGCTGTTCACCGCCTTCGGCGTGGGCGCCTGGCTGTCCGTGTCCGGCAACCGGGCCCTGCGGATCGGCGCCGGGCTGCTCACCGCGTACGGGCTGTGGAACATCATGGGAGCCCTCTACCCGTTGCGGGTGGGCGACGATACCTCCATACCGATGCACATCCTCGTCACCAACGTCCAGCTCGCCCTGATGGTCGCCGCGATGTGCTTTGTGGCGGTGGGGTTCCGCGGCGGGATGCGGATATACTCGATCGCCTCGCTGGCCGCGTCCGCGGTGATGGGCATGGTGGCGTTAATGGCCGCCCCGGGACCGAACCTGGTGCTGGGTATCGGCGAAAGAATCAGCATCGGGGCGTTCCTGCTGTGGGTGGCAGTCCTCGCCGTCGTACTGTGGAAACGGCCTTCAGAGGTGCCGGCGCCGGGCAGCAAGGAGCCCAGGCCATGACGTACGTCAGCGATCTGTCAGCTGTGGGACGCGGGGATGTGGCCGTGGCCGGCGGCAAGGCGGTGGGCCTCGGCGGCCTCATCCAGGCCGGGCTGCCAGTCCCGCCTGGGTTTGTCCTGACCACCGCCGCGTACTCGGAGTTCGTCAGCGAGAACAACCTCGCCACGCGGATCCAGGAACATGCCTCGCTTCCAGCAAACGCGCCGCCGCAGGACTACGAGGCCGCCTCGGAGCGGATCCGTGACCTGTTCCGGAACGGCGTCATGCCGGCCGGAATCGCTGCCGAACTCAACGCCGCCTACATGCGCCTGGGCGGCGGGGACACAGCCGTTTCGGTCCGTTCCTCCGCTACCGCCGAGGACCTGGAATCGGCCAGTTTCGCCGGGCAGCAGGAAAGCTACCTGAACGTCCGCGGCGAGGAGGCACTGGCTAAGGCCGTGATCGACTGCTGGGCCTCCCTCTGGACGGCGCGCGCCATGAAGTACCGCGCCCGCGAAGGCGTGCCGCCGCAGGAGGTGCGCCTCGCCGTCGTGATCCAGCAGATGGTGGAGGCCGAGGCCGCGGGGGTGATGTTCACCGCCAACCCCGCGAACGGGCGTCGGGACCAGGCGGTCATCAGCGCCGCGTGGGGGCTGGGCGAGGCCGTGGTCAGCGGGACGGTCACCACGGATGACATCGTGGTCGAGGCCGGAACGGGCGCCGTGGTGTCGCGGCAGACAGCCGACAAGGACGTCATGACCGTCGCCGCGGAGAACGGAACCCGGGAGGAGCCGGTGGCGGCAGCCCGCCGTCGTGCGCCCGTCCTGGACGACCAGGCAGCGGCCGAACTGGCCGGCTACGGCAAGCGGATCGCGGACCACTTCGGCGCACCGCAGGACATCGAGTGGGCCCGGGCCGGCGGCAAGTTCTTCCTGCTGCAGTCCCGGCCCATCACGGCGTTGCCCGAACCCGCGGCTGACACCCCGGAGACCTGGCCACTTCCCTATCCGAAGGGCCTCTATTTCCGCGCGAGCATCGTGGAACAGCTGCCGGACCCGCTTTCCCCGCTCTTTGCCGACATGATTGACGGTTCTGTGTCGCGCTCGCTGCGGGCGCTGATGGCGGAAGCGACGGGCAAGAACGTCCTCCGCGAGGAGGATCTCCACTTCCCCACCATCAACGGCTACGCCTATTACTACTACCGGACCTCGGGGATGTGGCGGCTGACGGGCAGGCTGTTCACGGCACTCGGTGCGCTGGCCCGCGGCAAGGGGCACATGGGCATCGCGGGTTGGCGCGAATATTCGCATCCGCGCTACGAGCGGGTGATCAAGGACTGGTCCGTGAAGGCGCCGGCGGAGCTCTCCGGGGAGGAACTGCTGGCGGGGGCGCAGGCCCTCCTGGACGCCGGCACCGTGTATTACACCGCCGTGCAGTCCATCATTCCGCTCGCCACCATGAGCGAAATCTCCTTCCGGGCTTTCTATGACAAGGTGCTCCGGCGCCACGGCGATCCGCCCGCCCAGACCTTCCTCCTGGGATTCGACAGCGAACCCATCCGGGCGGAGAAGTCGCTGTATGACCTCGCCGGCTGGGCGCGCAGCGATCCCGCCCTGGCAGCGGCTTTGCTGGAACGGCCGACGGCGGAACTCGCCGAGTGCCAGCGCACCAGTTCCGCGCCCGCAAGGGTGGACGACGTCCTGTGGCAGGAGTGGCGCTTCACATTCAGGGAGCACCTGGACCGCTTTGGCCACGCCGTCTACAACCTGGACTTCGCAAGCCCGGTGCCCGCTGACGATCCCTCCGCCCAGCTGGAGACCGTTAAGTTTTACCTGCGCGGGCAGGGCACAGACCCGCATGAACGGCAGCGGCTGCTGACCGAGCGACGGGAGTCCCTCACTGAACAGATGGCCAGCCGGCTGGGGCCGCGCCGCCGGGCCGTGTTCCGGCGGCTGCTGGGGTGGGCGCAGGAGACCGCGCCGATCCGCGAGGACGCCCTGGCGGACGTCGGGCTTGCATGGCCGCTGCTGCGGCGGATCCTGCTGGAGCTCGGGCGGCGGCTGGTGGACTCGGGTGTCCTCGCCGCGCCGGAGGACGTGTTCTGGCTACGGTTCCAGGAGCTGGGGAGCGCCGTCGACTTCGGGCTTGCCGATAGGGAGTCCCGCGGCGGCGCCGCAATTGCCGGGGCCGGCAGGCCCGTCCGCGCCGCTGCCGTGGAGGAGCGCAGGATGCTGTGGCGGGGCCAGGCGAAGGCCGCCGCCCCGCAGATGCTGCCGGAGCGCCGCTGGATGGACAAGGCATTCGGCTCCATGATGCCGGCAGGCTCACAGCACCAGCCCGGGGACGTGATCAAGGGCGCCGGGGCGAGCTCCGGCAAGGTGACCGCACCAGCCCGGGTCCTGCGGGGCCCCCAGGATTTCGGCCAGATGCAGCCCGGCGAGGTGCTGGTTGCCCGCATCACCACGCCTGCCTGGACGTCCCTGTTTGCGATGGCGTCCGGCGTGGTGACGGACGTCGGCGGCCCGCTCAGCCACAGCTCCATCGTGGCCCGCGAGTACGGCATCCCGGCCGTCCTGGGAACCGGGGTTGCCACGCAGCGGCTCAGCAGCGGGCAGCAGGTCAGCGTGGACGGGGACGCCGGGACCGTCACAATCGAGAATCATGCCGCGTCCAGGGTCCCCCAGGATTGAGCTGGTTACTCCCCCATGCCCGGATGCACCGGAACGAAATCAACCTTGTTGCCGGAGTTCGTTCGGCCCGCCGGCGTCCTGGAGAACCCCCGCGCGTCCAGGTTGTTCTTCGCGCGGAACTCCGCGAGGGCAGCATCGTAGGCGTTGTTGAGGGTAAGGCCGGAGAACTCCCCGGTGCTGCCGTCGGTGAAGGCGATCCTGATCCGGACGCTGTTGGGGTAGTGCCTGTTCATCCGGATGAAGCCGTCTGCGTCCTGCTGGAGAGTAATCACGGGAATCTGCTTTCGTAAGGGGTGCGACCTCCAGTCTGGCGCAGATTCGCTCCGCTCAGATACCTGTCATGCAGGAAAGGGAGGCTGGGAGGCGCATAGTTGAAGAATGACGGGTCCATATACCCGGGGCGATTCGTTTACCAGCGAGGCGTCCCGGAAACACATCAGCCGGTCGCTCGGAGATTATGGGGCAACGGACATCCTTTTCACCCAACGCGGTGACCAGAGCGCCGTCGCCTTCAAGGGCGGCGGGCGGCAATTCCGGATTGTCCTTCCGTTGTTGCAGTCCGAGGGCGCCCTGACCATCCGCGGGGACGTGGCCGACGGCCCGCTTCACGAGGCAAACGCAAAAGTCCTCGAACGGGCCAACCGCAAGTCGTGGCATGCCCTGGCACTGGCCATCGACGCAAAACTGGGTGCTGTGGCGGCAGGCATCGCCACCCTTGAGTCCGAATTTCTGGCCCACGTGGTTCTCCCGGGAAACAACACGGTGCTGGACGAACTCGAAGCCGTTATCGAATCGGCCTACCGGTCCGGCCGGCGCCCGTCATTCGGCGGTCCGGCACACTCCTAAGACCAGCCCGTCGATCCGCCAATGGCGGGAAGGGCACCCTACCCGCTTTCCACCAGAACATGGGTTGTCAGTGGCCGTCGCCTGGGTGGTCAGTATGGTCCACCGTGGGTAGCGGGCCCGGGCTTACGTCCTCCGCGGTTCCACTGACTGCCGGGCCGATGACGAACGCGGACAGGGAGAACATGGCGGCAAACACCAAGAGTCCCAGCGCCGGCGCAACCCAACTGCCGAAGCGCCGGTGGAGCCGGACCAGCATGGGAATGGAGGCCACGAAGCCCAGTACCCCGAACAGTGCGGTACCGCCCGACCCCGCGACCAGCGCCGTCCCGGCCAGCAGCCCGATGTGGTGCAGGACGTGGGGCAACAGCCCCATGACCAGGCCCACCGCCCCCATCAGGGCGTGCCACAGCGCGTGCAGCCTGCCTCTCAGAGCAGGCCCTGCCGGAACCGAGCGCCCGCGGCCGGTGGCCACGGGCGGATGGTGGGAGGAATGGTCAGCTGCCACAGCACCGCCTTCCGCCGTATTCTCCTGCTCTCTTGCCCCCAGTCTTTACCCACCCGGTTTTCACAGCAAGGGCGAAGTTCCCTAGCCTTGAACCAGAAGGCCTCGCCGGCCTTTGGATAACGCCCGCAACGCAAGGGAGCACCATGATGACTGCAGCGGCACCTGCCCCCGCGCCGCGGCCCGCCAGGGGCCACGCCCTATTGGCTGGCACCACGGCCGTCCTTTTCGCCCTGGCTGCCTGTGCGCCCGCCACCGGTCCGGCCCAGCCGGGCGCATCGTCAACCACCCAGGGCCCGGTGCCGGGCTCCCACGTCCACGGGCTCGCCGTCAGCAGCCAAAGCGGCCAGATACTCCTGGCCACCCACGACGGCCTCTTCGACGCGACCAGCACCCCTGCCACCAAAATCGGCGAGACCAATGACCTGATGGGCTTCACCGCGGGCCCCGCCGACGGCGTCTTCTACGCCTCCGGGCACCCTGGCCCAGGCTCCCCCCTGCCCAACCCACTGGGTCTGATCAAGTCTGACGACGGCGGGAAAACCTGGGAACCGCTCTCCAGGCAGGGCCAGTCCGACTTCCATACCCTGGCCGTCACGCAGGCAGGGATCGTGGCGTTCGACGGAACGCTGAGGACCAGTCCCGATGGCAAGACCTGGAACACCGCTGCCGTAAGTTTCGCCCCCGCCGCCCTGGCCTCCCACCCTTCCGGCACCACAGTCCTTGCAACCACCCAAGACGGGATCCAGCGTTCCACGGACGGCGGCCAAACGTGGAAACCCCTGGGCACCGGCCCAGTGATCCAATTTGCGGCGTTCGCGGACCCCGAGGAAGCTGTTGGGGTGGTACCTGATGGCACGGTCCACTACTCGTCAGACGCCGGCGCAACATGGGCCAGGAAGGGCCGGATTGACGGAAAAGTTTCCGCCGTCGCCGCCACCAACGGCGCCGACGGCAGCCCGTGGATCTGGGCAGCCGCAGCCGGCGGTGTTGTGGTGTCCACCGACGGCGGCATGACCTTCAGGCCGGCGGCTGCCGACTGAACCGACAGGCGCCGGCACCCACCGGGAAATCGCCGGTGCCGGACAGCGTCCGGGCAGCAGCTACCCCTCGCAGGCCACCCCGTCTCCGTCCCCGTCCAGGCCTGAACGGTACCCGGCGGAACCGGCATGCAGGGGCGCCGCACCGGCAGCTACCGCCTCCGCGCAGTTGGCGTAGTAGACGGCGGCAGGAGCGGAAGGCTCGACCGCCGAAGGGGCAAGCTGGCCCGGGCACCCGGCCAGGATGACCGCGATCGCGTCGTGCTCGGCCTGCGTCACCCACAGGCTGTACCGCGCCTTCACGGAAACCTGCCGGGCGACGTACTCGCACCGGAAGCCCTTGCTCGGCGGCAGCCAGGTGGCGGCGTCGCCGTCGCCCTTTTGCTGGTTGGTGGGGCCGTCCGTTGCCTGCAGGTTCAGCGGATCATTGGCGAACGCCGTCCGCTGCTCGGTGGTCAGCTGCTGGGCACCCTTCTGCCACGCGTCGCTGAGTGCCACCACATGGTCGATCTGCACGGCGCTGCTGGTGGTTGTGCCGCGGATGAAGCTAATGGTGGTGCCCGTATACGGGTCAGCGAGGATGCCCGTCTTGACCGTGCAGGGCACGCTGCTGGTGTAGGTGATGTCAGTAAGGTCGCGCCGGAGGATGTCGTTCCGGGTGTCGCACCCGTTCTGGTCCACGTCCGCCCAGGTGGGGCCGAACAGCGCCCGCTCATACCCCTTCTTGGGCGCGCGGCCCTTCACGGGGAGGGTGGCCAGCAGGTCGGCCGCTTCAACTGCGGCAGGCTCGGCCGCCGGTGTTGTGGAGCTGCCAAGCGTGTCGGCAGCGGCCGGGGCACCCCCGGCGAGCAGGGCCAGGACAGCAGCCAGTACGACGGCGGCCGTCCAGCGGGTGCTGCGCTTAGGCATCGTTTCAGGCAAGGACGTGTAGACGGACATGCAGTTCCCCGGGTTTGTGTGCATGGTAGGTTCAGGCGCCAAGGCGTCGTGGCCGCGTTTGTGCCAGGGAAGAGCCTATTGCCCGCCGCGTACTGGAACGGGCCGTTTTGGTGGAACTGGGGAAATTCTTGAGCACTCCTGCGCCAACCCTGCGCCGCGTCCGGCGCGGGCAGGGCTGGCGCTTGCGCTCATCCGAACAGCGCGGCTACCCGGGTTAAGGTCTGGTAGATCCCGTAGGCCAGCGGCACGCCCACCAGCGCCCAGGCGATGGCGAGCTTGCCGAGGGATGCTTTGGCGGGCGCCTGCGCGCCGGGGGTGTGTGCAGTGCTCATCTCAGGCCTCCATGGCAGGTTCGTGTGCCCGTCCGCGCTCGGGGCGGGGTTCGTGGAATCGTGCGTCCACCGGCTTGACCATCAGATTGGCCAGGAAGCCGACCACCAGCAGCGCCACCATGGTCAGCAGGGCCGGCTGGTAGGAGGCTGCGTCGAGCTGGCCGGGCTTACCCTGTGCGTCCAGGAACGCGTTGACGATCAGCGGACCGGCCACCCCGGCGGCGGACCAGGCGGTCAGCAGCCGGCCGTGGATGGCCCCCACCTGGTAGGTCCCGAAGAGGTCCCGCAGGTAGGCCGGAACGGTGGCGAAGCCGCCGCCGTAGAAGGAAATGATGACGAACGCGAGCGCCACGTAGAGGAACGTGGTGCTGGACCCGGCCAGCGCCAGCACCGTGTACAGGACGGCACCCACACCGAGGTACACCATGTAGATGCGCTTGCGGCCCGTGACGTCGGAGGTGGCGGACCAGGCGAAGCGCCCGGCCATGTTGCCGATGGACAGCAGCCCCACGAAGCCGGCGGCGACGGCGGCACTCACCAGGGAGACGCCGTCGGACTGGCGGAAGAAGTCCTGGATCATGGGGGCGGCCTGCTCCAGGATGCCGATGCCCGCGGTGACGTTGCAGAACAGCGCGATCCAGAGAAGCCAGAACTGGCGCGTCTTCACGGCGTTCCGGGCCGAGACGTTCTCCGTGGTGACCAGCTTGGCGGCTTTGACCTTGGCGGGGTCGAACCCGGTCGGCTTCCAGCCTGCGGCCGGGACCTTGATGGTGAGGGCGCCGAAAAGCATGTACGCGAGGTAGACGACGGCGAGGGTCAGGAAGAGCTTCCCTACCGCATCGCCGCTGGCCACCCAGTCCTTGGCGCCGGAGTTGGGATCGTACATCTTGAGCAGCGCCGTGGAGACGGGGCTGGCGATCAGCGCGCCGCCGCCGAAGCCCATGATGGCCATGCCGGTGGCGAGGCCGGGCCGGTCCGGGAACCACTTGATCAGGGTGGACACGGGCGAGATGTAGCCGATGCCCAGGCCGATGCCGCCGATCACGCCGTAGCCGAGGTAGACCAGCCACAGCTGGTGGCTGAAGATGCCGAGCGAGCCGACCAGGAAGCCGCCGGCCCAGAACATGGCCGAGGTGAACATCGCCTTGCGCGGGCCGTTCCTGTCCACCCAGGTACCCATGACCGCGGCGGACAGTCCCAGCATCACGATGGCGATGGAGAAGATCACGCCGATCTCGGTCAGGCTGGCACCAAAATGCTTGACCAGGGCCGTTTTGTAGACGCTCGTGGCGTAGGCCTGCCCGATGCAGAGGTGAACGGCGAGCGCCGCGGGCGGCACCAGCCAGCGGTTGAATCCCGGCGGGGCAACAGTTCGTTCTCGGTCCAGCCAGCCCATAGATTTTCCCTTTGCTTGTTCGACGCTTGCTTGTTCGACGCTTGTTCGACGTTTGCTTGTCCGACAACGTCGGTCTCTGTTCGATCCAGAGGCGAAAGGCTCCACCTGCGCCTTTGCCTCCGGCAATCATGGGGCAAATCATCAGCAAGCGTACGAATCTTGCGCCGAGCGGTGGGGAATCCGCGGTGAGCGGCGAAATCCTGGTGGAGTGCCGCCGTCCCGTTCCTGCTTGCCCGCGGCTACCGGACCCTGGGAATGAGCACGGGCGTGTTCTGCTTGTACGCTTCGTAATCCGGCTGGCCGCCCCACTTTTCGTCCGCCTTGGCCTCCAGGAGCGGCACGCCGCTGCCCTTGATGAGCAGCAGCGCCACGAAGACCGGGGAGACCAGGGCGGCCCACTGCCAGCCCTGCAGCACCGGCAGCGCAATGATGGCCACGCCCACCCAGAGGGTGATCTCGCCGAAGTAGTTGGGGTGGCGGGACCTGGACCACAGCCCGGTGGAGATGAACCGGCCCCTGTTGGCCGGGTCCGCCTTGAACGCGCGCTTCTGGCTGTCCGCCACGATCTCAATGCCGAAGCCCGCGGCCCAGACCAGGAGGCCCGCCCAGAAGAACCCGTCCAGCCCCACCTTCCGGTCCGAGGTGATGGCCACCCAAGCCAGCGCCGCAGTGAGCACCACCCACAGGCCCTGGATGGTCCATGCGTTCAGGAAGCGGATGGAGTCGCGCTTGATGTCATCGAAGCGGTCGTCCTTGCCGTGCGTGGTCACGCGGCGGAACAGGAAGGTGCCCAGGCGCACCGCCCACGCCACCACCATGGCCGCCAGCAGCAGGCCCCGGGCATCTACTCCCGGGCTGAGGAGAACCAGCAGCACGGTGATGGAGATGTAGGTCAAAGCTCCGGTGAGGTCGTAGAACTTCTCCGTCTGCGCCCGGTACGAGGGAATGAACACCAGCCACTGGATCACGAACGCGGCCGCGACGCCCAGCGCGAACACCGGCACCCCGGCCAGCGTGGACCCGCCCTGGCTTCCGGCGACGGCGGTCAGCGCTCCCACCACCACGACGATGGGGAGGCTGACGAGAGCCTTGCGGGTTTTGCCCTCCATGCCAAAGTTTCCTTCCCGGCGCTCCGACCTGCTCGATAGCAAGTTTCTCTAATTACTAGAGAGCCTAGCAATATCTGCGGTACGTTTGTTCACGCGTGCGACGGCGGCGGGAGGGTGCCGCCGTTGTCATCGCCTGTGTCAGCTCTCGGCCACGTCCTGGAGCACCTCGTTGTGGCGCAGGAACCACGGCTTGAACGGTGGGTCGAAGCGGGCGAACCTGGGCGGTCCCACAGGGGTCAGCCCCGCAAGCTTGAGTGCCGCCTGCAGCCCGTCATTGCGCCGGGCAAAGGCTGCCGCCGTGCCGCTGCCCGAGAACCGGACAACCCCAGTTAGCGATCCTGGCATCGACCTGATCCTGACGTCGGGATTCGACGGGACGGGGGCCGTTTCGGCCGTCACGCCTGCCGGAAGCACAAAGGCGACCACGAAGTCAGCGGGTGCGTCGCTCCCCGGCAGCGGGCCGCTCTGGAGCACGGGGGCGGTCATGGCCAGCTTCTGTGAGGGTCCCGGTTCCTGGAGGACAGGGGCCGTCATGGCCAGCTTCTGCTGCGCGGTGTTGCTGCCACTGATGTAGTTGAACAAGTGGCGGAAGGCAGCGTTGCCGGCGCGGTCGAAGGTGGCGGTGACCTGCACTTCCGCCACCGCGTGCTCCGGATAGCGTCGCAGCTCGAAGTGCGGGTAGCGGGTGACGAGCTGGTACGGCTGCTGTTCTGTCATGGCTCCTCCGGCTTCGACAAACTGATGATTCCGTAGCGCATTGCACCGGTGCGGTAGGCCAGGATCAGGCGGGGGATGCCCAGAAACGCACTGCGATTACGTGCGCCTAAGGCGAGGCGGCGGGCCTCGGGATCGACGAGCAAGGCCTTCACAAGTCGAAAGGCGCAGATCGTCCATGTGCGTGCGACGCTGCGGCTGGCATCCTCATACCCCGTGACCGTAAAGCCCGCAGCCGTTGCCATCGCCTCATACTCCTCGCGCGTGCCCATCGAGGGCAGGCGCCCTTCGCGGCAGATCGGCTCGAGCAGATGGCGAACCTTCCAACCGCTGGCACCGGTCTCGGCGAGCCAGGCACAGATGACGAAGCGGCCGCCGGGCGACAACACGCGATTCGCCTCGGCGAAGAACCTGGGCTTGTCCACCATGTGCTCACTCGACTCGATGGCCCATGCGGCATTGGCTGAGGAATCGGCGAGCCCGTTGGAGAGCCAGTCGCGGAGTTGGATGTCCACGTCGGGTTCGGGGTGCTCGGCAGCGTAGCGGGCCTGCCCAGCGGAAATCGTGAAGCCGGTAACGCGGACCCTGTGCGTCCCCGCGAGCTGCCGCGCGGTGGAGCCATAGCCGCAGCCAATGTCGACGCACGACTCGCCGGGCCTAAGGCGCAGCCGTTCTCCGACCGTATGGACGAGGGCGTCAACGGCTTCGGCGGGCGTCTCGCGACCTGTTTCCCACAGGCCGTGATGGACATGCTCGCCCCACACCCGGCGATAGATCGGATCGAGCTCGTCGTAGTGGTCCGCGACCGCCACGGCGTTCTGGGAAATATCGGGGACGATCACGCCATCACGTTATAACGCCGCCCCCTGCCGCCGTAAGGTCCGAACCCGTCGTGAGTCATGACGGGGCAGATACGCCGCCATGGAACAAAGCTCAAGATCGACACAATAAGTTCGGACGACCGGCGAACGCGCTTCCGGATGGCCGCCCGGGTTCCTAGAGTGTCCCTAGCAGCAGAACCAATCGCGTCAGGGGAGGCGTATGAGCACAGGCATTCCGCCCAGGGCAGAGGAACCACGCACCTTGGCCGGGCCAGCGGCGACTCCTGTTCCCGCTCCACCCAGGAAGCCCTTGGCAGGGCCCCGGGCAGTACAAACTCCGCCTTCCAGTGGCCGGGAGCATGAGGTGCGGCAGCTGATCCGCGACCTCGCGGCCCTTGCAACCGAACATCGTCCATCAGCCCCTTAGGGCCCGGGGAAGTCCTGGCGCTACCGGTCGGTCTTGACCACCGTGAACAGCACGGCCGAGTCCTCGTCCGCTTCCAGGCTGTGCAGCCCGTCCGGAACAATGAGCAGGTCCCCGGCCTTGCCCTGCCAGGCCTCCCCGCCGGACTTGAGCCACACCGAGCCCTTGATGACGTAAACGGTGGCCTCGCCGGGGTTCTGGTGTTCGCTGAGCTGGGTGCCGGCGCGGAAGGCCATGACGGTCTGGCGGAGTTTCTTCTCGTGGCCGCCGAACGCCGTGTCCGCCGCCCGCCCGCTGGGGGCAGCCACGGCCGCTGCGAGCTGCTGACGGGCCAGGGCATCGATCGATATCTTCTGCATGAGGACACGGTACCCGCGGTTACCCGCGATGCGGAGGCCTCAGCCAAGAGTCATGAATAGTTCAGGGTCATGAATAGTGAAGAGTCATGAGCCGGTGGGGGTCTGGTCGAACAGCCAGGCCGGCGCAGGGTCCTCCCTCACAGCCTTCCGGCGCCTCCGCAGCAGGGCGACGAGTGCGGCCGCGCCTGCAAGCAGCAGGGCGGCGGCCCCTGCGGCAACCACAGGAAGCGCAGGAAGCGATCCAGCGGAAAGGCCTCCGGAAGCAACCTCCCCTGGCTCGGCGCCGGGCCCGGGATCCGCTGCCTTCGCCCCAGGCGCAGGTGCCGTGCCCGCGGGACCGGTCAAGCCGCCGTCGAACACGGTAAGGGACCTGCCGCCCCTGTTGACCACCACCACGGAACCGTCGGCCCGGACCGCCAGGCGTCCGGGGTCATCCCCGGTGGGCACCGTCTCCGCCACGGCATCGGCCCCGGGCGGGATCACCGATACGGTGTTGTCCGCGCTGTTGGTCACATAAAGGGTCCCGTCCGGCGCGGCCACCACTTCCTGCGGCTCGCGGCCCACCCTGATCTTCCGGGCCACCGCGGTGCCGCCGGGCTCGATCACGGCCACGTCGTTGGACAGCACGTTTGCCACGTAAACGGTTCCGTCGGGACCCGCCGCAATCCCGTGCGGACCTGACGTCCTCCCCACCGCGATGGTGTGCGAGGGGGCAGCAGCACCCTTCGGAACAACAGTGACGGTGCCCGCGTGCTGGTTGGTGGCGTAGACAGTGCCGTCAGCCGTTACGGCAGCTTCCACCGGATAGTTTCCGGCCTCGATCACGCGCTCAACCCGGGCCTCGCCGGGCAAAACCACGGACACCGTGCCTTCGGAAGGGCTGGCCACATACAGCAAGCCGTCCGGCGCTACCGTCAGCCAGTGCGTGCCCTGGGTGAGCGGAATGGTCTTGGAAACTTCGCCGGCCCCGGGCGCCACCACGCCGATCTCGGTTTGCATGGCGTCTGTCGTCTGGACTACGTACAGCGTCCCATCCGGAGTCACCGCAACAGACGTTGAAAAGTGGCCCACCTTGATCTGGCGGGAAGCCTGCGGCTCCCCCGGCTGGAAGACGCTGACGCCGCCCACCCAGTTGTAGTCACTGACATACACCACCCCGTCCGCGCCCGCGGCCACTCCAAGCGGCTGGCCGGTCACCTCAATCACGGCGGCATCATCGGCAAACGAAGGAACGACGGCGGCGGGAGCCAGCAGGAGCGCGGCTACAGCGGGCAGTCCTGCAAGAAGGGTCCGTGCGGCGGAACGGCGCCGCGTCACCTCTTGGCCCTGGCCACGCGCAGGACCACGGCCCGGACGGGCTGCACGAGCCAGGCGAACGCATCCGCCAGCAGCACCCCCGCCGTCGTCGGCAGCGATGAACGTGCCGAGAGCACGGCGGAACGGCTTGGATCTCACGTGTTTCCCCCAAAAACTGTGGCCGCCCCTCCGGCGGTGTTTCGATCCTACAGGAGCTGCCCTTGGCACAGTCCGCCCCTCCCCGCCGCCCCATTCGATAGTGTCGGAACATGGACGTGGATACCCTGCTCAATTTCCTGCTGGTCCTCTTCTTTGTGCTGCTGGGCGGGGTGTTCGCGGGGACGGAAATGGCGCTGGTGTCCCTCCGCGAAAGCCAGGTGCGCCGGATGGAAAAGTCGGGAAAGCGTGGTGCCCGGATCGCTGCCCTGGCCGGCAACCCCAACCGCTTCCTGTCCACAGTCCAGATCGGCGTCACCCTGTCCGGCTTCTTCTCTGCCGCCTACGGCGCCTCCACCATCGCGCCCGACGTCGAGCCCCTCCTCGAAGGCATCGGCTTCGGCGCCGCGGCCCAGCCCGCCTCCTTCATCGGCATGACGCTGCTGGTGGCCTACCTGTCCCTGGTGCTCGGCGAGCTGGTGCCCAAACGCCTGGCCATGCAGAGCGCCGTCGGCTTCACCAAGGTCCTGGCCCCGCCGCTGGGCGTCCTCTCCCAGATCATGCGGCCCGCCGTCTGGCTCCTGTCCGTCTCCACGGACGCCGTGGTGCGGCTCTTCGGCGGCGACCCGCACGCCAGGCAGGAGAGCGTCAGCTCCGAGGAACTGTGGGACATGGTGGCCGAGAGCGAGGAGCTGGAGGAACACAGCCGGAGCATCCTCAGCGACGTCTTCGGCGCCGGGGACCGGTCGCTGCAGGAAGTCATGCGGCCGCGCACGGAGGTGACCTTCATCGACGGCAACCTGACCATCGCGGCCGTCCGCAGCATGGTCAGGGACGGCCCGTTTTCACGGTATCCGGTCATCGACAAGACGCCCGACGACGTCCTGGGCTTCATCCACGTCCGTGACCTTATGCCCCGGGAGGGGACGTATGACGACGGGCTGGTGCGGGACATCGCGCGGGAGATCCTTCCGTTGCCCGGCACCAACAAAGTGCTGCCCTCGCTGTCCCGGATGCGCAGGCTGGGCCAGCACATTGCGCTGGTGGTGGACGAATACGGCGGCACGGACGGCATCGTCACCCTGGAGGACTTGGTGGAGGAGCTGGTGGGTGAGATCTACGACGAGTACGACACCGGAACCGAACCCGAGGACCGCGTCACCAGGAGCAACGGGGCGCTGGATGTGGACGGCGGGCTGATCCTGCAGGAGTTCGGATCGGCCGCCGGCATTGAACTGCCGGAAGGGCACTATGAGACGGTGGCGGGGTTCGTCATCGACCGGCTGGGCCGCCTCCCCCGCGTGGGCGACCAAGTGGAGGTGGCCGGCCACGTGCTGACGGTGACGGCCATGGACCGGCTCCGCATTGCCCGCATCCGCGTCACCCCCGCCGGCGGGTAGGCCGGCCTAGGCGCGGTCCAGTCACCTGTTAGGCTGCAAGGCTTCCAGGACATCTAGCGCTACGGCGGTTCCGTCCTCCTGCCGGACGCGCTCCCCTGCCTGTGCCGCCCGGTCCCGGTATTTTGCCGTCTGGGCCAAGGCATCAGTCAGGCGGTCGGCAGTGACTTTCCAGTACGGGATCGGTTCGGGGCCGAGGTCCCGGCGGTGCAGGAGGTGTCCCCAGAATGGTTGGTCCGCGATGAACGGCACCACCACGGAGGGAATGCCCGCCCGCACCGCGGCGTGCACTGTACCCGCCCCGCCATGGTGGATCGCTGCAGCGGCCAGTGGCAGCACCAGCTGGTGGTCTACCGACTCCCGGGCCAGGACATCGCCGGCCCGGAGCGCGGGCGGAAGCTCGATGCCTCCCCAGCCTCCGGCCACCAGTGCCTTCAGGCCGTTCCTGCGGGCGGCTTCGACGATTGCCAGGCCGCGTGCCCTCGGGTCGCCCGCTTTCATGGAGCCAAACCCCGCATAAACAAAGCTGCCGCCGTTGATGAAGTCCGACATTTCCGGATCAACTGGAGCCAGTCCGGAATTACCGGCCCAGTGGCCGGTGAGGTGGACCGTGGCTGGCCAGTCTGCAGGCCGGGGCAGCAGTTCGGGGCTGACCGGGATCATGGTGGCGCGGCGGACCGGCGCCGGCGCGGAACCGGCCGGAAGGCCTTCCACCGCCTGGGCCATCTCGCGCCTGAACATCAGCGTCGCCGCGTTCGCCAGGCGGTAGCTGGCCCGGTTCAGCGGGCCCAGGCTCGCCCTTGTGATGAACGGGGCAGGGAACTCACGTGTGGCGGTCAGCGAGGGAATGGTTTCCACCAGCACCGACGGGACGCCCAGCCTTTGCGCCGCCACCGGTGCACTGAGGACCTTCGGGTGGTAGACCACCACGTCAGGGCCGAAGGCAACGATGTGGTCCACGGCAGCGGACAGAAGCCGGCCGACTGCCGGTCGGATCACGGCGCGGAAGGCTTTGGCCGCGGCCACAGGCGAAACGCCTTGGTCACTGATGAGCCGGGCGAAGTCCATCCTCAGGCTGACTGTGTCCAGGCCTGTGGTGTCAGCGCCGGAGTTGTCCGGGATGGCGGTCCGGATCTGGTGTCCCTTCGCACCGCCGGCACGGGCGAGGGCAAGGAAGGGTTCCACGTCACCGCGTGTCCCGGCCGTGAGCAGCATGATCTTCATGTGGTGCTTCTGTTCCTCTGGCGTAGTCCCGGTTTCATGAGGTGAGGTCCCTGCGTCGGAGGGAGAACGCCGCCACTGCTGTCCCCAGCGCGGCAACGGCGGCCAGGCCCAGCGCCCCGGCCTGGTCGAAGGGCTCCACCGGCATGGCAGAGGAGTGCCGGAACGGACTCGCGTCCTGCAGCCACACCGGCAGGCCAAACAGCTCTCCGAACTCGCCCAGCACCAGGCCGGCCACGAGCATCCCCCATGCCAGGAGGATGCTGAGCCGGGGTGCCAGCGCGACGGCCGCCGCGGCAGTTGCCAGGAACACGAGCGCTGCGGGAACGTGGGCCAGGGCCGAAGGAACCAGGGACCAGGCCGGACCGCCGGCCGTACTGGAGATGCCAAGGCCGACGGCGGCAACGGCGCCTGCCGTGGCGGAGACGCCGACGGCGGAGACAGCAGCGATGAACACGTTCGCGCCGAGCCAGCGGGTCCGGGATGCCGGCGTGGCAAGCAGTAGTTCGGCCCTGCCCTCCGCCTCTTCTGCCCGCATCCTGAGCACCGCCTGAATGCCTGCAGCCGCAGCAAACACTCCCGCAATGCCGAGCAGGGCAGTTACGAACACGTCGATGAGCCCAGCCTGGCCGCCGGGGACAAGCCGGTCAATGAGCTCCCTGATGGGAGCCACGCCGGACACAGCCTCGGAGACCAGGGGGCCAAGGGCCCCTGCGACCGCACCCAGTACCGCCGCCCCAACGCACCAGCCGGCCAGCGTGGAACGCTGCAGCCGCCATGCCAGGCCCACGAACGATGTGCCTCCCACCCCGGCACGCTCCCTGCCGTTGCGCTGGGGCAGCACGCTGGCGCCCACGTCCCGCCGTCGCCGGATCACCAAGGAAACGGCTCCCAGGGCCACCGCGGCAGCGAGCGGCACCAACAATGCGGACGGATCCGGGCTCGTGAACGGCCGCGAGCGCTGGCCCCAGCCGATGGGCGACAGGAGCGACGGCCAGGCACTTGCCACATGGAGCAGGTCCGCGGCCGGCGTTCCCAGTGCGTCACCCACACCCCGAAGCAGGTACGCCCCGCCCACGAGGCCTGCCGCGGCCCCGTTCGCGCTCCTGCCCGAGGGCAGCACCTGGGCGGCAACGGCGGCGAGGCCCACGAAAAAGGCGCCGACTGCTCCGACGGCGGCCCCGGCCCCCAGGGCGCCGTCACCAGGAATTCCGGCAGCAATGAATCCGCCGGCAACGAACACGGCCAGCACCAGGTTCGCGGCGGCGCCCAGGAGGAGCGTTGCCGCCAGGGACGCTGCCCGCGGTGCCGGGACGGAACCCAGGAGTTCAGCCCGTCCGAGCTCCTCGTCGGAGCGGGTGTGGCGCACCACCAGGAATGTGCTCATCAGGCCGGCCAGGACGGCGGTGAAGGCGTATGCCGAGAAGAAAACCACCGCACCGGTGCCGGTACCGTCTGGCAGGCCGCGGAGGAACAGGAACGCTGGATTTGATGCCGCCACGGCGAGGATGGCCGCCTGCGATGGCTCGTCGCCGAACTGCGTCGCCACGGCAGCCGAGGTGGCAAGGCCAAGCAGCGAGATGCCCAGGATCCAGACTGGCAACGCAACCCTGTCCCGCCTGGCCTGGAACAGGGCCAGTCGCAGCACGCCGCGCATCACCGCACCTCGCTGCTGCTGTTACTGCTGGACTGGCTGCCGCCCCTGCCGGTGCTGTTTCCCCCGCTGCCGCCTTCGCTGTAGTGGCGGAGGAACAGGGACTCCAATGATGGCGGGGCCACCGAGAGGCCGCTGACCCCCGGTTCCGCAATGGCCGCCAACACGGCACCCAGGTACGCGGGATCGGCGTCGAATTCCGCTGTACCGCCGGCGATCCTCACCCCGTGGGCGCCCGGCACCGCCGCCAGCCGCGCGCCGTCGGACAGTCCCATGACGCGGAAGTGCGTGCGCTGCAGGTGCCGGAGTTCACCCAGGGTACCCGTTTCCACGGCCACCCCGGACCGGATGATGGTCAACCGGTCACACAGCTGCTCCACCTCACTGAGGATATGGCTGGACAGCAAAACCGTGGCACCATCCCCTGTTACCCGCGCGATCTGGCGGCGAAACACCGCATCCATCACCGGGTCCAGGCCGGCGCTCGGCTCGTCCAGCAGATACAACCGCGCCGGACGGGCAAAGGCCGCAATCAGGGCAACCTTCTGCCGGTTGCCCCTCGAGTAGGTCCGGGCCTTCTTCCGCGGGTCGAACTCGAATTCCTCGATCAGGTCCCGGCGCAGGCTTTCGTCGGCCCCGCCCCGTAGACCGGTGAGCAGGTCTATGACCTCGCCGCCCGAGAGGTTCGGCCACAGGCTCACGTCGCCCGGAACGTAGGCAACGTCCCGGTGCACCGCCACCGGATCGGCCCATGGATCGAGCCCGAAGACACGGACTGTGCCCGCCGTGGGACGGATAAGCCCCAGCAGGATCCGCAGCGTGGTGGATTTGCCTGCGCCGTTCGGGCCGAGGAAACCGTGGACCTCGCCCGCTGCCACGCTCAGCTTGAGGCCGTCCAGTGCCTTTGTCCTGCCAAAGTCCTTCGCAAGGCCGCGGGTTTCGATGGCAGGTTGTGTTGTTTTCATGAGCGGTCTGCTCCTCGGGTCCGTCACGCGAACGCCCGAGGCGGCGCCGGGGGCGTTCCGCAGGCATTGCCTACGGGCCGACCAGGCTTCCCGGCTCTCCGTTCCACAGCATACAAGCGTCCTGACCGCCGAGGAAGACCGCCCGGTTCCCGCTTCCGGGCGTAGACTGGCGCCACCATTCGAGGCGGAGGCATGAGGCTATGAAGAGCATCCGGGCGCAGGCCTCCGACGTCGAACAGAACGCCACTCTTGGCCAGGGCGGTGACGAGCGGTTTTCCGGGTACGGCGTGATGGGACTGCCCTTCAGTTCAGGCCACGTGCTGGCCATGCGCCGTTTCCCCGTCACCAGCGTTGGGCCCGGCTACAGGTCAGTCTGGCTGCGCCGGCCGTCCGGTTCGTGGACCATCTACGCCGACGCCCCGCCCCAGGTCTCCTGCGCCCGCTACTTCGGCGCCGCCCTCGAATCGGCGGTTGAGTGGCCCATCGAGGTCGCCTGGACGGGCGACGCCGCCCTCAGCGTGCGCGTCGGCGGGGATGTGGGCCTGGCATGGGACGTGGAACTGGGGTCCACTCCAGTTACCCGGGCCATGACGGCGGCCCTGACCTCCCTGCCGGGCCCCGTCCTGGAGAACACGTCAGTCCTCAAGGTCATGGGCGCCGCCTCAGGCCCCGTCCTGCGGGCGGGACGGCTGGGACTGACGGGCGCCGTTCCCAACCGGCAGGGATTCCGCGCCAACCCGGGCCGGATGTGGTTTGTCTCCAGGAGTACCGCGTCACTGGAGGGGGAAGACCTTGGCGCCCCGCACCCCCTGCGCGTCCAGGCCCGCCTGGGCGATTTCTTCATCCCGCAGCGCGGCATTTTCCTGATCGGCGCGTCATCCTTCGACCGGTTCGACCCCGCCCGGCACCTTCCGGCTGCCCCTCGTCAGTAGTATTTCCTGCTGTCATGCTGGGGTGGGCGGTCCCCTGACTCCAGGTGCCCGGACCACGTTTGGGTATCCCGATCGTATTTCCCGCACCGCGTACACCGCCGGCGGAAGGTCCCCTTCGGTTCCTCTTCAAGCAACCAGTGATGCCCCAGATTCAGCTTGCAAAGCAGTGACGTCAGCATGATGAAATCCATCTCGAAAGGCTCGGTGGGAACCGGGCCGGAGCCACCCGAGCCGGCTAAATTCTACGCGCTTGCGGGCGGTGCATCCACAGGAAACTTCCTTCGATCCCCCGGGCGACTATCCGTGGGTCACGGCAGCGCCCAAGAGCGCGAACAGCGTCCCGGCGATCAGCGCCACAAGGACCCGCCTGCCCGTTGGGTAAAGCCAGGGGACTACGAAAACGGCCACAGCGAGGATAAGTCCGTTGACTGCGCTCAGGCTCGCGGCAATCCACTCGCCGCCGCGCGCCACTCCGAAGCCGCCGCCGCTGCAGCCGCTGACTCCGCACCAGGCAAAGCTTGCCACGAACCACTGCGGCAAGCTCAGCAGGACCGCCGCGGGCACCACCCACAGGAGGTTGCGGATCTTGGAATTGACCCCGTGGGCAGGCAGCACCACCTCCCGGGACGGCCCGCGGGCATGGGCTGAAGGAGTCGGTGACCTGCCGTTCCGGAGACCCAGGACCAGCCACCGAAATGCAGCTGCGTTGACTGCCGCAAAACCGAGGTAGCCCAGGTAGCGGATGAGCTCCACAAAGCCCAGCGCACCCAGCCGGAACCCGCCCTGTCCGGTGGACCCGGAATCAAAGAGGCCGATGACGAAGTAGGCCGCCGAAACCGGCAGCGTCAGAACGATCACTGCGAGCATGAGCGCCTGGTGGAGCCCTGGTTCCATGCCCACGGCACGGGTGAGCGCGGCAGCACCAACGGCCAGCACCGTCACCAACAAGTAGGTGGCCACCGCAGTCCGGGCCCAGCGCGGCAGAAACGTCGTGTCCCGTCGAGATCCTGTGCGCATGGTCTCCCCCTAACAGCAACCAGTGTACTCAGGCGCCATCTGCCCGCCTTCTATGCCACAAGCCTGGCCACCAGTTCTCCGCGGCTGCCCACGCCCACCTTCTCGTACAGCGCCTTCAAGTGGTCATGCACCGTATGAGGCGAGATAAACAGGTGCCGGGCGATGACGGCCGTCGGGCTTCCGGACAGCGCCTCCAGGCAGACCTCGCGCTCGCGCGCCGTGACCCCGTAGGCCGCGAGCAGCAGGGTGGCGACATCGTGGGTGGTGGCAGGTTCCATGGTGACCACCATCTGCTGGGGGTCGTCCCCGGTGATCAGCCGGCTGGCCTGCAGCACCACCCAACTGTTCCCGGCGTCGCGCATCCTGGCCCGGGCCGTCCCGGACCTCGAGGCGTGGGCCTGCGCCACCACCGAGTGCAGCGTCATGGTGAAGCGGCCGGGCGCTGCGTCCTCCACCTCGGCCAGCCAGGCCGCGGCGGCGGAGGTGGCCGCGCGCAGCTCGCCGTGCAGCCCGGCCAGGACAATGACGGGCCCGACGGCGGCGGGCCCCGGCGGGTGCGCGGCGCGGACAGCGATCCTGGTGGCCGCCGCAAGAGTGGCGGTCACGGCGCCCAGGAAGTCCACCTCTCTGTCGGTGAAGTCCTGCCCGCCATCCCTGAAAATGCTGCCGACTCCCCAGCACGCCTCGTCCACCCGGAAGGCGGCCCGCAGTTCGTGTTCCAGGCCCTGGGGCTTGAGCAGGTCGTTGATCCTGACGCTGCGGACCACCTCGCGGTGCGGGGCGTCGGACATCCGGGCGATGGGCCGCGGGCGGCGCAGCAACTCGGCGAAGTTGTTGGGTTCGGTGCCCGTGTATTCGCACTCGGCGAACCGCGCCGAATACTCCCCGTACTCCCGCTCGCCCACCGGCCACGGCTTCCAGTTGGTCACGGACGTCATCGCCAGGGAGTCGGGGTCGACGCCGGCCCAGCAGCCCTGCTCGAACGGCACCGTGCGCTGCACGACGGCGAGCGCCGACGCGTAGAGGTCCGCCAGGCTCATTCCGTTGACGGCCAGGGCGGCGATTTCCCGCCGGGCACGCTCAGCGCGCTCCTCCCACATAGCTCCAGTATCCGCCCGCCAGGTGCCGGCGCAATCCCCTAAAGTGGGGGTTCCTCCAGCACCGCGCAACCCTCGGCGAGGGGATCGCGGCCGCTGGTCCCGGCGTCGTACTTTTCCTTTATGAACGCCGTATCCCAGGTCTTCGCGGTATTCGCCGCGGTCATCTACATCGCGGTGTTCCCGCTGGAAAGCTTCCTGATGCACCGGCCGGGGGCACAAAAGTTCCTGAGCACCCCGCCGCAGAACGTTCCGGCCGTGATGATGTGGGCCATCCCCACCGGGTTCCGCAACCTGGTGATCGGCCTGGGAGTCCTCGCCGGGGTGGTGGCCGTGAACACCGGCTACGTGGTGGTGGGCTACACCCTGGTGATCTACTGCTGCGCGAACATGGTGCTGACCGCTCCGGCCATGTTCCTGGCGGACATGCAGGGCCACTATCCAAGAAAGGGTGACAGCATCCCCGGCACCGTCGGCGCCACGGTGCCGGCGCTGATAGCCCTGGTTGCGCTGCCGTTCTGAAGGGTAGCCCAGCTCATTGACAGCCCACTTGCCGCCGACGTGCAATTAAATTGGCTCCAGCAAGCAGCCGAAGCCAAACCCACGAAGCGGCCTCCGCTTCCGTGAGGCCGCCCAAAAATTGGAGGTCCACAATGGGACAGGCACGTGAAGTCATGGATCGCCTGAACAAGGCCATGGAAACAAAAGACAAAGAGGCACTGGCACGCAGCTACGCCACCGACGCCGTGGCCCACACCCCCGATAAGGGAGAGCTCCGCGGGCGCGACGCCATCACCGGATACCTGATGGAATTCTGGGAAGCCATGCCCGATGTGCGGTACGACCAGACGGGACGATACGAGGCCGGCAACGTGGCCATCGATGAAGGCATCGTCATCGGAACCAACACCGGTCCATTGCGCATGCCGTCCGGCGAAACCCTTCAGCCCACTGGCAAGGAACTCAGGGTCCACAGCTGCGACGTCGCCACGGTTGAGGACGGGGAGATCACTTCCCACCACTTCTACTTCGACCAGGTGGAGTTCCTGGCACAGCTCGGACTGATGCGCGAGTTGTCATCGCACTGATCTGTCCTTAAATGACGGAGGGGGCGCCCAGACGCCCCCTCCGCGATTGTTACCTGCCTACCGGTCTACGGATCCGTGAAGATCCACAGGCCGCTATCCCTGTCGCTGCCCAGGACGTAGGTCACGCCGTCCTCGCCAACAAAGGTTTCCACTCCCCAGAAGTCGTTTCCTGCCGGATCCAGGTAGCCGCCGACTTCCACCAGTTCGCAGGTGGTGTTGTCGGCAGGGTCCGTGCACTGGATCTGGACCGCCCGAAGGCCACCGGAGTAGTACGAGAGGTAGGCCAGCGAAGGATCCTGCGGGTCAACGGCCACCTCGTGAACGCTGAGGTCCCCGGAAGTGAGCGCGTGGGCAGGATCGTGCGCTTCAGGGATGGCGAACGTGTCCAGCTCCTGCAGGGTGGCCGCGTCCAGGAGGTGGACGTAGCCCCAGCCGTCGAAGACCGACCCCACTTCAATGTCCGCTCCCACTGTGCCGATGGCAAGGTTCTCGGGGTAGGTCCACGGCGCATCCAGCGGTGCCAGGTCGAACAGCCGGTGGAATGCAGCGTGGGTGGTGCAGACCGCAACGATCTCGTCCTCGAACCCGCCTGAACCACAGAATGGCTCACCCGGAGCAGCCTCACCCGTGTGGTGGTTGACGAAGAGCACCGCGTCCCAGCCGGCAAGGGCTGCCGCGTGCGCCTTCTCCCCCGGGAAACACGCCCCTTCCGGGGCACTGGGGTCACCGACCGGCCCCCGTTGCAGCACCAGGGTGGTTTCCTCCCCGGGAGTCAGCGATTCCACGTACCCCGGAATGCTCTCCGGGGTGGGGACAGCTGCGGAGTCGGGGCACGCATAGCCGCCGTACACCACAGGGCCGTTCAGGGTCAGGTCCTCCAGGATGGCGGGCGCCTGGCCGCCGGAAACCATCACCGAGGGGTAGGTGCCCTGGTGGGCCCCGCTGGTGATCTTGAAATCGTCAGTGCGGTACGGGGCGAAGTCCTCATCCGTGCTGATGATGAACCGGTTGTCCGCCGTGAACTCCGCCTGGTGCCCGTTGCCCTCGGGGGTGAGGGACACTCCCAGGGATTCAAGCAGCTGGGGGTCCACAGCTGCGAACTCCGAGTCCCCGAGGAACACCGCATTGGCAGGATCATCGACATTCAGGAGCACGTAGCCGCCGTCCCAGTAGGAAAGCAGCATTATGAAATGGCCGTTGATTTCCTTGACCACCATGTCATGAAGGAAAGAATCGGTAAGCCCCAGCTCCGGCTGGTCTACGTTGAACGTATTCAGGTCATACTCCGCGACCAGCCGGGGACGGTGCGGGTTGGTGATGTCGAGGATGTCCACGTCGGTGGCCTCCTCGTTGTCGGTCATCACCACGTAGGCCTTGTCACCTGCGTCCCAGGCGAAGACGCTGTGGATTTCGTTGGAATCCCGGCTGCCCGGGGCGCGGTCGCCGAAGTTCTCGGACAGCTTCTTCGGGTTGAGCGGGTCCGTGACGTCGAAGAGGGATACGCCGCCCTTGCCGTTCTTCCCGCACGCCTCGTTGTTCACCACAAGGACTTCACCGGTGAAGCTTGCGGTGCTGATGTTGACTACCTGCAGGCCCTCGCCCGGGCGCGAGTCCTGGTGTGAGGGGATGAATCCCACCTGTTTGGGTTCCGCTCCGGCCGAGCCCTGGTCCACGCCCGTGATGTCCACGATGTAGACGCCGGCATCCGGGCTGGTCTGTCCCCCCGTTTCCGGTCCGGCACAGTCAGGCTCGCCCCAGTTGGCAAGGAAGGCGGTGTTTCCGTCCGGCGAGACACTCACATCTGCGATCAGGTCAGGGGTGTTTGTCAGGCGGACAGTATCCACCAGATTAATCTTCCCGAACTCCCCGGTCCCGGTGAGATGCCCCTCGTCCATGCCGTGCTGGCCGTCCGGGTGGGCGGTGGCGCCCGAGAGTCCCATTGCGGATAGTGCCAGGGTACTTAGTGCTGCAAAAACAACCGATCTACTGCGTTGTGGCATGCTTTGCCTCCAGCTGAATTTTTTCTTTGGCCCCCCAATGGCGCCCAGCCTAAGCCTGGAATTATTCCAATGTCTAGGGAATATTCAGGTTTCTTTCAGGTTCATCATTTATAAGACCAAAAACGCTTGTTAGAGACTCCTGTCGTCAAGGCTGCTAGAGGCCTGTCAACGGACACGCTGACAAACGAAAGCCGTGGATACCTTCGAACGGGAAGGTATCCACGGCATTCGTTGGCTCAACAGGGACTACCGTTCGCAGGCCACGCCGTCGTTGTCGCCGTCCATCCCGGTGCGGTAGCCCGGCTGGCCCCTATAGAGGGGTGCCGCTCCTGCTGCCTTGGCGGCCGCGCAGTTGGCGTAGTAGACCGACGACGGCGCCGGCGCAGCAGGTGCCGGAGCGGGAGCGGGCTTTGCGGCCTGCTGTGCAGCCTGCGCAGCTGCTGCCTCCGCCGCCTTCTGTGCTGCAGCCTGTTCGGCGGCCAGTTGCGCGGCGGCCTGGTCCGCTGCCGCCTTATCGGCCGCGGCTTTCTCGGCAGCAGCCTGTTCAGTGGCAGCTTTCTCTGCTGCGGCCGTTTCCGCAGCGGCTTTCTCTGCAGCCAGCTTTTCTGCTGCAGCCTTCTCGGCCAGCACCCGCTTCGAATCGGCCTCGCTCATCCACACCAGGCGCTGGTCGCTTCCCGCAGTGCAGATGAATGTCTGGTTGTTGTACTGACGAGTCCCGGCAGCGGTCGTGCAGGTCGAATTTGCGGGATTAGTTGCCGTTGGGGTAGGAGTTGGCGTAGCCGTCGCCGACTGTTGAACAGGACTCACCTGGGCTGCTTTGTCAGTGTCCGCTCGCGGGGCTGCGGTAGCACCAACCACCCCAGCACCCAAGATCAGGGCAACGAATCCGGCAATTGCCACGAGCCCGCCCGACTTACGATGCGGCAGCCCCACCCAGGACCGGCGCTTGAACAGGAATACATAGAGTCCGGTGAGCAGGGCGACCAGGCCAAGAATGAAGAGCACCATCCCAAACCCACCTGCAATGGCAAACGGAATCAGCACCAGCAGCAGCAGCGCCGCCACGATCCAGAAGAGCACGGTCGCCTTCCATCTTTGCTGCGGACGGGCAGGCGCATACGGGTGGTTCGGATAGTTTGTCATTTTTCCCCTAGGAATATTCGTGATGGTGATGCTGACGGGGCGCTGGGCCCCGGGATTTCGGGCGGCTACTCGCAGGCAACGCCGTCGGAATCGCGGTCCAGCCCGGCCCGGTAGCCTGCCTGCCCGGCAAAGAGCGGCGCGGCACCGGCGGCCCGGGCCGCGGCACAGTTGGCGTAGTAGGCGGCCGCAGGTGCAGGCGCAACAGGAGCTGGCGCCGGCACCACAGCCGGGGCAGGCGCTGGCGCAACGGGAGCAGGAGCAACCGGGGCCGGCGCCGCCACCACCGGTGCGGGTTCGGCGGCCGGCGCGGGAGCCGGCGCTGGGGCGACAGGTGCCTCCTGGTTCGTGGGCGCCAGCTGGCCCGAACAGTCGGCCAGGATCCTGGCCATCGCGTCGTGCTCCGCCTGGGTGACCCACAGGCTGTACGTCGCCTTCACGGAAATCTGCCGGGCAACGTACTCGCAGCGGAAGCCCTTGTTCGGCGGCAGCCAGGTGGCGGCGTCGCCGTCGCCCTTTTTCATGTTGGTGGGGCCGTCCGTGGACTGAAGGTTCAGCGGATCATTGGCAAAAGCGGTCCGCTGTTCAGTGGTGAGCTGCTGGGCGCCCTTCTGCCACGCGTCGCTGAGGGCAACAACATGGTCGATCTGCACCTTGCTGCTGGTCCCGCTCCCCCGCAGGAAGCTGATGGTGGTGCCCGTGTAGGGGTCCGCCAGCGTCCCCGACTGTACCTTGCAGGGCACACTGTTGGTGTCGCTGATGCGCGTGAGGTCCCGCTTGAGCATGTCATTGCGGGTGTCACAGCCATTGCGGTCCACATCCAGCCATGCCTGCCCGAAGAGCGCCCGGTCGTAGCCCGTCTTGGGCGCCCGGCCCTTGATGGGAAGGGTGGCCAGAAGGTCGATCGCTTTGGTAGCGAAAGCAGGCTGTGTCTTCGGGGCCGCCACCGCCGCGGCCTGCGCCAGCGTGCCCGGGGTCTCGGGATCCAGCGGTGCGCCCGTTTCCTGGCCCGCGGGAGCGGACGACGGCGAAGGCGCGGCTTTGGCAGTTGCGCTCACCGCCGTGGCGGTGGGCGACGTGGTGGCTTCCGATGAGGCAGCCTTCAGGCCGGCAGGGCTCCCGCAGCCGGCGAGGGCCGGAAAAACCAGAAGCGCGCTGACCCCTGCTGCGGCGAGGATGGAAGCGCGCCGCCTGCGCTGTTGTTTTCGCACCGGAGTTAATGGTGCTGGCCTGCTGAAGCCCCCGAAATCCGACATTTTTTCCCCCACGTAAAAAGGCCCGGCACTAAGCCGGGCCCTTTGCTAAGCCAAAACTGGTATGGCAAAAACGTAATTCCCCGGGCCACAGAGGCGGCCGAAACTGGGGAGAACCTGCGCCAACTTTGATCAAGGCTTGATGGTTCTTGTCGCACGGAGGATTCGGCGCTTAACAATCGCTGCGGCGTATGGCCACCCTGTTATCAGGGCACCGGCTGATCCGGGGGCTCCTGGACCTCCCGCTCAATGAGGGCCTTCAGGTTGGCGAGCTCCTTGCGCGCAACGGTCCTGGTGACGATCCGGCGCGGCGGAACGGCGGCAAGCACCGTGGTCCGGGCAGTGCCCGGACCACGGTCTGACGAGTATGTGGACCCCGGCTGGTCCCCTTTGCCATGGACTTCCGGGATGACAGGCGAGCCCGTCTGCCACTCCGGCAGCCGGGACGGGTCAACATAGGTCTTCCAGACGTCCACAGGCGTGGCCCTAATCGACACCGAGCATTCCAGGGTGCCCATGCAGTCCACCTCCTGTTGGGCAAAACCCGCGCGGGCACCGTGCGGGCGCGGGCTTATACCCGTGGTTATGCGCGCTGGGAAAGGTTGAGGATGTTTCCCTCGCTGTCCAGGAACCAAGCGGCCTTCCCCCACGAGTCGGTCGCGATTCCGTTCTCCGTCTTCAGGCCAGGGAAGTCGTAGTCTTCGAATTTGACGCCACGGGCTTTCAGATCCTCCATCTCGCGTTCGAGGTTGTCCGTCTCCCAGCCAATCTGGGTGTTCTTGGCCGTCCCCGCATTTTCTGTCTGATACAGCAGGAAGGACGTTCCGTTGCCACAGCGGTACACCAGGCTGTCATTCTCGATCGACTCCGCCGGTTCGAGCCCGAGTTTGTCGCTGTAGAACTCCTTCGCCCTCGCGATGTCCTTTGCAGGAAGGACGGCCATAGCTGCTAAATCCTTGAGCATGATGATTCCTTTAGGCAGTGTTTCGCTTTGATGGCGCTGCTCTCCCCCTTGGTGCCGCCCGGAACGTCCGTGTCCGGGCCGCGTGGCCGCCGGTTCCGCCTGCCCTGCGCAGCCACCCAGGACTCTCGAACGCCCCGCCAGCCGTCATTGGCGCGAGGGTCCCCGAAGCCTATGTGGCCATTATGGAACCGAATTGTGCCCACGGAAATAGGGGATTGCTACCGCGTCTTGGAGTGTCCCGGCGCAGGCTTAAGGCCCTTGGCGTAGGCGGCCTGCCCCACGTGCTGGAGGCAGTCCGCGAGGGTGCTCACCAGCCGCACTCCGAGTGTGACGGGCGGATCCCACCGGGTATCCACGACGCGGTCCAGGTCCCGGTCCGCGACGCCCTGCAGGAATTCCACGGTCCGCCGGTGGACGGCGTCGTAGTACTCCAGCAGCAACTCCGGCCCGGCCTGCACGGCGTCCACCTGTTCGGTGGAGTGGCCGTAGCCGGTGTCGCGGGGGTTCAGCGGAAGCCCGAAGCGGCCCACGAAGTCCTGGGCCTTCCAAACCTGTTCGCCGCCGGCGACGTCGGCCACCTGCGCATCCTCCACGCGGCCCAGGTGCCAGATCAGCCAGGCAATCGAGTTTCCGGTGCCGCCGGGCCGCCAGGCCAGCGCCCCGCCGTCGAGCCCTTCAAGGGTGGACTCCACGTTCTCGCGGATCCGGCCGAAGGCGTCCAGCAGCAGTTCGTTGGTCTTCACAGGTCCCTCCCTGACGACGATGAGCAGCCACGATACACCCTGTACTTTTTTGACCCCCTGCACGCCGCGCAGCGGTGCTGAACCGGCTGTCCTAGTGCCCCAGGCTCCTGGCGAACCGGCCGATCGCATCCTCCGGCGTCGGGGCGGGTCCGAACACTTCAGCCTGGCGCGACGTGTCCGCGACGTATTTGCCCGTCTCGAACCAAGCCAGCATGGACGTCATGTCCTTGACCAGCGGAACGAAGGGCCCCAACACTTTGCCCGCGGCGTTGATAAGCAGTGACGGCACTGAGCGCACACGGACCGGTTCTCCGGCAATGGTCGAAACGATGCCCGCGACGTCCTGCATGCTGACTGGCCGGTCCCACCCGATGTCGATGCGTTCACCGTCGGCGACGTCCGCGTCGACGGCCTCCCCGAGGTAACCGGCGAGGTCGGAGGTGAGGACGAAAGTCAGGGGGACGGTCGCGGTACCCAACCAGGTGAGTCGCTTCTTTTCGAACGGGTCACCGCCAAACTGGGTGACCTGGTCAAAAAAAGCTCCGGGGCGGAGAGAGACAAACGGGACGCCCAGTTGCTCCAGCCTGTCCTCCGCCTGCTTCTTGTGCCAGAAGTGCGGGACGTTTGGCGTCTGGTCCGATGTGAGGATGCTGGTAAGGACGAAACGCCGGACCTCGGTCCGGCTCGCAGCGATGGCGAGGTTGGTGTTTCCGACCGTGTCGATTTCCAGGGCACGTTTGTCGCGGCGGGTATATCCGGCCGCCGTGGTGATGACTGCATCCACCCCTGTCATTGCTGCGATGAGGGAGTCAAAGTCGAGCATATCGCCGCGGGCAATTTCGGCACCTTTGGCCTTGAGCTTGCCCGCGTCCGATCCGGGGCGGACCAGGGCGCGGACACTTTTGCTCCTGGCCAGCAGTTCATCAACCACCTTGCCGCCGAGGTGGCCCGTGCCGCCAACGACGAGGACAGGCTTGGCGTTAGTCATGGGGACGCTCCTTGGTGCAGCGTGGGCTGGCCGGGAAGAGCGATGTTTGGGAAATGCGTAAACCAAGCAAAGCCCGGCCAGTCCGGGGCAAGGTCTTCTAGCTGAGATCGGGATTCCTCCTCGAATATATCGTGCGGCGGGTTGCCCGGCGAGGGGCGGAGCCTGCCTTCCGTGCGCCGGTTTCCTCCACCACCATGTGCCGTTCACCATGCGTTAGGCGCCCCGATGCCCGGGCTTCCTACCCTCACAGTGACGAACGGCCGGAACCCGGCCGCAAAATTGCAGAGAGGCAGCGATGACCATCAAAATCAACCAGCCCAACTTCAGCAGGCGGGCGGCCCTGGCGGCAGCAGGAACCCTGGGCGCTCTCGGCATGACGGTGGCGGCCGGAACCGGAGCCACCGCGGTGCCGGGAACGAAGGCCCCCAAGCCCACGATCGCGTTCCGCCCGGACGGCCGGTTCAAGGTAATCCAGTTCAACGACACGCAGGACGACGAGCAGACCGACCGCCGCACCATCGAGCTCATGGACCGCACCCTTGATGCCGAGAAGCCGGACTTCGTGGTGATCAACGGGGACGTGATCAACGGCGGCTGCGACACCGAGCTGGAGGTCAAGCAGGCCCTGAACCACGTGGTCCGGCCGATGGAAACACGGCAGATCCCGTGGGCCGTGACGTTCGGCAACCACGATGAGGACTCGGTGGCCCGGACCGGCATGACCGAGGCCAAGATGCTGCAGTTCCTGCAGAGCTACGCGTTCAACGTCAACGGCGACTCGACCGACGGCCTCACCGGCACATCCAACTCGCTGCTGCTGGTGCAGTCCTCAAAATCCAAGGACCCCGCCTTCGGCCTCTGGCTCATCGACACCGGCCGCTACGCCCCGGACACCATCAACGGGCAGGACTTCGAGGGCTACCCGGACTGGGACTGGGTACGCATGGACCAGGTCACCTGGTACCGCAATCTCTCCATCGCCACCGAGCAGAAGTACGGCAAGAAGATCCCGTCCCTGATGTGGGGGCACATCGCCCTGCACGAGCACCGCAGCATGTGGTTCGCCAGCATCGATTCGCGGACGGACGCGGACCACCAGCGTGCGGTGGCAAAGCACGGCATTGTGGGCGAACGGAACGAGGACGAGTGCCCCGGCCCCTTCAACTCAGGGCTGTTCAACGCCTTCCTGGAACGCGGGGACGTCCGCGGCTACTTTGTGGGCCACGACCATGTCAACACCTACGTGGGCAACTACTACGGCGTGGAGCTCGGCTACGCGCCCGGGACGGGCTTCGGCGCCTACGGGCTGCCGGGCGCCGACAGGAACCGGCTCCGCGGCGCACGCGTCTTCGAGCTGGATGAGAACCACGCGGGGATCTACAAGGAGACCCGCCTGGTGTTCGCCAAGGACCTGGGCATCGACCTGACCGCGAACGACCAGCCGATCACTCCCCTGCCCCTGGATCCCGCGCAGCTCTAGGCGCTACCTCCGGATCTCCGCAAGCCGCAGCCGGACCATCTCCTCCACCACTTCCTCGGGGACGGGATGGTCCGGCGTGAACCGGACAGTCCCCTTGGACAACGAGAAGCCCGCCAGCTTGGGCGCGACGGCGTCCACCACCTCGGGCGAGAACGGAAAGATGGACAGGTGCTTGGCAGCCGCCACCACTCCGATGAGCGGCTTGCCGTCCACCTTCAGCGCGGGCATCCCGTAGCTGCGGCCCTGCTCGGCCTCCGGGACCACGCGCCGTGCCGTCGCGATGACGCGCTGCAGGCAGCCGCGCTCCGGTTCACCCATGGCGGCAAGGGAATCGTCAACGTCACCCATGCGGCCAGTGTAGACCCGCAGCACGCACGACGACGGCGCCCGGCGGGCGTCGCCGTCGTACCTTCCGGAAGGGGCGGCAGCACGCCTCAGGACTTAGCGGCGCGGATCGCCTTCCGGACGGCGGCACCCGCCGCGCTGACCAGGGGCACCAGGCACACCAGCGCCACTACGGTGTTGGGCCGGAACGCCACCTGCCCGCCCACGTTCCGGTAGACGCCGAGCGGCAGCACCATCCCGCCTCCCCCGCCGCCGGACGCACCCTCCTGCCCGGCTTCCCAGCCGCCACCGAACCCGAAGGACACCAGTGCGACGGGAATGACCTCTTCCCCGCCCAGCTGGATTGGGGAACCGTAGGCCCTGGAGACGCCGATGTTCTTGAATGTTTCCACCAGGGACGCAAAAGTATCAGCCATGGCTCCAACGATAGGAGCGTTGCCCGGCCAGTAACAGACCCGTCAGGAGTTCAAGGATGACCTACCAGAAGGATCCCCGCGTTGACCACTACATCGGCGCACTCCCGCCTTGGCAGCAGCAGATCTGCCTGAAGGTGCGGGACCTGGCCCATGCTGCCGATCCTGCCGTGGAGGAGACCATCAAGCGCACAGTCCAGCCGTACTTCGTGCTGCAGGGCAACATCTGCGCGCTGCTCGCCGCGAAGGACCATGTCAATGTGTTCCTGTACGACGGCGGCCTGGCCCCGGACCCGCACAACATCATCACGGGCGGCCACGGCAACAAGACGGGCAGGATGATTTCCTACTATGAGGGCGACCCCATCAATGAGGAGGCCCTGGTGGAGATGTTCCGGGCCATCATCGAAACCAACCGCGCGGGTGGCTGGCGGAAGATCAAGGGGACCCAGTAGGCCGCTTCCGCATCAAGAGCTTGCGTGGCGGTCATGCCGGCCGTGCGGCGGCCTGGGCAGGCCGGACCATCTGGATTTCGGGCACTTCCTCCCAGTCGGGTGGAAGCAGGCCGCGCTTGCCGTCAGGCAGGAAGCCATGCCGGCGGTAGAAGGCCTGTGCCCGCACATTGTCCTCCAGCACCCATAGGTACGCCGGGGACTCCCCGACCGCGGCACGCAGCAGGGCCGTCCCCAGCCCCGTGCCTTGCGCGCGGCCGAGGACGTAGATCGAGTACAGCTCCAGGGGTACTGGGCTGTCCTCGTCGCGGCCGGGGCCGGCGTCGGCGAGTCCCACAACCTCGTTGTTGGCGTCCACGGCGATGATCCGCGGGTCAGCGACGTCCAGGTATGTACGACGACGGTCCACCCGTTCCGGGATTGCCTTCCGGCGGGCGGCGAAAAAGGCCGGGGACAGCAGGTGCGGGTAGCACTCCTCGTGGGCGAGCGTGTGCATCAGCACCACAGCTTCGGCATCTTCCGGAGTGGCCCGGCGAAGAACATAGTCCATGCCACAGCCTAACCAGGCGTGCCGTCAGCAGGTGCTGTCCAAGGCCTTGGTGGCCATGTCCTCAAACGCGGTGCTGTCCCGTGTTTTCCCGGGAACCAGGGGCTCCGCGGTGTACGCCACCCCCAGGGCAAGCTGCCGGGTGCCGTCGGCGCTGGTCATCGCGAGCGATTCATAGCCCGGCGTCCCGCCAAGATGGCCATAGTAAAAGTCGCCCGTACAGCTGTCCTGCCACTTGAAGAGCCCGAGCCCAAAAGGCTCAGCATCGGAGCCGCGCATCTCTTCCACCGACGCGGGGTTCACCAGCCTGCCCTGCATGAGGGCCGAGAAGAACGTGTTCACGTCGTGGACGGTGGAGATCATGCCGCCGGATGCCGAGCCGGCATGGAAGCCCGCGTTGGCACCGTCCATCGTTTCGCCGTCGACCACCGCATACCCGTGGACCATGCCGGAAGGCGCGGCGGCGGAACCGGCCAGCACGGTGTCATCCATTCCCAGCGGTTCCGTAACGTGGCTCCTCAGCACTTCTGACAGGCTCCGCCCGGTCAGCCGTTCGATGATCAGACCCAGCACCACATAGTTCGAGCTGGAGTATTCAAACCCGGAACCTGGAGGTTTTTCCCACTGCTCCGTGCCCGCCAGCGCCAGCCTTTGCTCACCGGTGATGGGGGCAGCAAAAACCTGCTTCAAGGGACCTGAACGGCTCAACGGCCCTTCGAACTCCGGCATGCCGGAAGTATGGTTCAGCAGCATCCGCACTGAGACCGGCTGCGGCGGCTTCATCACCTCCTGGAACCCGGGAAGGTAATCATCCACCAGCCCGTCAAGCTGCAGCCGTTCCTCTTCCACCAGCGTCAGCACTGCCGCCGCCACCATCGGCTTGGTGACGCTGGCAATGTGGAATGCGCCGCCTGGCTCCGCCGGTTGCCTGGTTTCCTGGTCCTTCACCCCATGTGCCTCGGACCAGGTTTCCCCGCCGGCACGGGCTTGAACCAGGACGGCGGAGGCGCCGGTGGCAAGCCGGTCCTGAAGGTATTGCTCCACATCGCTTTTCAGCTGGCTCAGACGGGACGCGGGCGCGGGCGGCGGCTCGGGAGCGGCGGAACAGCCACCGACACCCAGGAGGACTGCAGCGCCAAGCGCCGTGATGCACCAAGAAAAACGTTCTATCCGCTTCATGCCTGCCACCAACCTGAACCCCCAGGCCAAACCTGCAGGTTAGATGCTCCTCGCCGTGGTGACCGACGTCAACCACCCACAGCCTTGCGGTGCGCCACCCACCGCAGCATACTTATTAGCAGGACTAATTAGCACTGCTAAGCATTTTCAGGAGGCGCAACGCGAGCGTGACCACCACCAAGAACGAGAGCACCACAGCCGAACAAATCGCCCCCGACACCCTTGCCATCGACCTCCGTACCGCCGTGATGCGCACCTCGCGGCGGCTCCGGGTCGAGGCAACCGGCGATGCCATTACGCCGGGGCAGTACACGGTCCTGGCGTTGCTCAACGGCAGCGGACCCAGTACCCTCCGCGAACTGGCCAAAAGCGAGCACGTTCAGGCCCCGTCCATGACCCGGATCGTCAACGCCCTCGCCGAGATGGGCTTCGTCTCCAGGGCGGCAAACCCCGACGACGGCCGCCAGGTCCACATCAACATCACCGACGCCGGCCGGGTCGTCCTTGAAGAGGCCCGGAACCAGCGGACCGCATGGCTTGCCCAGAGAGTGGCGGGGCTGAGCGAGGAAGACCGGCTGGTCCTAAGCCGGGCGGCACGCATCATGCAGGAGATGAGCGGCAGATGAGCGCCATGTTCCGCGCGCTGGAAAACCGCAACTACCGGATCTGGGCCAGCGGCGCGCTGGTGTCCAACATCGGCACCTGGATGCAGCGGGTGGCCCAGGACTGGCTGGTCCTGACCGTCCTCACCAACTACTCCGGCGCCGCAGTCGGCATCACCACCGGCCTGCAGTTCCTGCCCATGCTGCTGCTCGGGCCGTACGGCGGAGTGCTGGCGGACCGCTACCGGAAACGGGTGATCCTGCTGTGGACGCAGGTGGCCATGGGTGCGACCGGGCTGGCGCTCGGGCTCCTGGTGGTCACCGGCACCGCACAACTCTGGCACGCCTATGTGGCCGCGCTCTGCCTTGGGATAGCCAGCGCCATCGATGCACCGTCCCGCCAGGCCTTTGTGTCCGAACTCGTGGGCCAGGACAACATCTCCAACGCCGTTGCGCTGAACTCCGCGTCCTTCAACACGGCCCGGCTCACCGGCCCTGCCATCGCCGGAGTACTGATCGCTTGGGTGGGCACGGGACCGGTCTTCCTTCTGAACGCCGCCAGCTTCGCCGCCGTCATCATCTCCCTCTTCCGGATCCGGACCTCTGAGCTCACCCCCGCGGCACGGCCAACACGGAGCAAACACCAGGTGGCGGAAGGTGTCCGCTATGTGCGCAACCGTCCGGACCTGGTGCTGATCATGGTACTGGTGGGCATCCTGGGGGCGTTCGGAATGAACTTTCCCATCATCAACGCGCTGATGGCCACCACTGAGTTCGGCGCCGGCCCGGGCGAGTTCGGGCTTCTTGGTTCGATCATGGCGGTGGGCACCCTGGCCGGGGCCCTGCTTGCGGCACGCAGGGCCGGGCCGCGGCTGCGGTTCCTGCTGGGCGGTGCGCTGGGACTCGGTGCCTTTACCCTCCTGGGGAGCGTGTCGCCGTCGTTCTGGCTGTACGCTGCCGTCCTGGTCCCGATCGGACTGGCGTCCATCACGTTCCTGAACAGCTGCAACACCAGCATCCAGCTCTCCGTGGAGCCGCAATTCCGCGGGCGCGTGCTGGCGTTGTACCTGGCGGTCCTCCAGGGCGGCACCGCCGTGGGTGCGCCGCTGATGGGCTGGATCGGATCGGAGTTCGGTGCCCGCTGGGCCGTGGCCTCCGGCGGTGCCATCGTGCTGCTGGCCGCTGTCTCCGGCGTGGTCGTGGTCAGCAGGAGGAGCAGCCTGGGTTTCCGCGACCATCTGCGGACTGTCTTCCGCAGGAAGCGCCAGCCCGCCCTGTGAAATATGGGAATAAAGCCCGGCAGTAACGGCGCAGTAACGCCGGGCGTGTTTAATGCCCGTGTATGCACCTACCCTGCGGAAGTAGGGCTCTCCCCGGCGGAGATCCCCCGCACCCAAGCCAAGGCTGGAAGTTCGGCAAACAGAGATAGTGATGGTGCGAGATGCACTCCTACAGCCGCCGCCACCCGATCGCCCTTGTCTGGGCGCTGATCCTGTCGCTGCTTCTCTCTGCCTGCATGGCGACGGACGACCGCAGTGACCCTCCTGCCAGCAGCCCCGCCGCGTCTGGCCGGAGCGGGCAGGACGCATCGCCGTCGGACCGCCCGGCCGAAGAAGCGGCCGCCGAGGCCAGCCAAGGATCGGACGGATCCCGCGGCTCTGCCGGTTCAGACGCAGAGGGTACAGGCTCCGGTTCCGGAAGCGGCTCTGACAGCGGGCGGAGCCGGCCGCAAGGCCCGGACCCGGCACCCGCCCCACAGCCGCTGCCCGCGCCACGCCAGCCGCAAGGGCCTGGTCCGGCGCAGCCACCCGGACCGCCCGCCCCCAACCAGCCGCCTGCCCCACCGGCCCCAGGCCAATCGCCCGCGCAGCCACCCGGACCGCCCGCCCCTGCCCAGCCGCCCGCACCCGAGACCGTGGTGCTCGACTGGCTGCCGATAGGACCGGTAGGACGGGGAGATCCAATTTGGTACGTGCGCTTGAAGGACTTGAACTGCGCGTCGATTCCTGGCTTCGACCAGCCCTTCAATACCGTGGAAGAAGCAGCGAGGGCCCTCTGCCTGGGCTTGAAGGGTGACCAGGCTGCCTGGGATGCGGGCATTTCTGCCCTGTCGATATCCCCGCCTGACTGCTGGTCTGAAGCCGCACAGCAGATCCTCAGCAATATCGCCGCCGTCCGGATTCAAAAGCCGAACGCAATCGTGGAACTTGCCCCCAGGCCCGGAACCGCCTGCGTGCCGGAACTCAAAGCCGTGCAGGACGACGCGGGCGACAGCCAGCCCTTCCAGGTCTGCGTCGGAGATGTGATCATCCTGGACGGGAACGTGACCGGCCTCCCCGCCGGTACTGTCCGTTCGGTTAACGTTGGCTCCACCACGGCACTGGTCAGCCAGCGCCAGAGCTTCACGGACACCAACTTCCCGTTTGAGTTCTACTTCCTGGCACCGCCACTGGATGAAGTGCAATCCACTACGGCCGATGTCAGCATTGCCGATTCAGACTGGCAAGTGCAAGGGTCCGCTTCCTTCGAGTACGCCGCGGACCAGGGTACGTGCCCGCAGGCGCCGGGCGCCGCACCATGACCGGCGCCGTACCGTGACGGAGGCGGAGGCTGGCGGGGACGGGCGTTCCTCGTGGTCCCGCGCCGTCGGAGTCATTTCCGCCATTGGCCCGCCGGTCACGGTTGCCACGGCGCTGCTGTTCTACTTCGGCTGGGCACGCGCCGACGCGCAGGCGGCTTACATGGGCCTCAATGTCAGCCTCTTCGGGTACACGGTGCAGGACTACCTGCTCATCAGCATCAACGCCCTCTTCCTGCCGCTGGTCTGCATCCTTGCTGCCAACGTTGCCTGGCTGGCGCTGGACCGCTTGCTGCGCCGACGGATCGAGGAGGGCCGGGGCCGCGCTGTCATCCTCCGGGCCGCCGGAGTCGGTGCACTGGTCAGTGGGCTTGTGGTCGGCGTCAGCCTGGTGCTGGCAGTGGTGGACCGCACCCGGACGGCACTCTTCTCGCCGTACTTGATGGCCTTGGGCGTACTGGCGGCTACCTGGTGCGTCCACCTACGCCGCCTGGGCCGGGACGGCAAGCTGCCATCCCTCAGCGCCGAACAGCGGGCGGTGGAAACCACGCTGATCCTGAGCATCGTGACGCTGCTGCTGTTCTGGGGCACCGCCGACTATGCCCAGGCGCTGGGCCGGCGGCTGGCAGTGGACTACGAACGGGGTGTCCAGTTCATGCCCCGGGCGGAGGTGTACTCGCCCAAGCCGCTGGGCATCGGCTCCGGCGCTGTCACTGAAGTGAAGGTGGGCAACGGGGACGCCCCGCTCTACCGGTACGACGGGCTCCGCCTGCTGGTGCTGAGCGGCGGACGCTTCTTCTTCCTGCACGACGGCTGGACGCCGCGGGACGGGACGGTCATCGTCCTCCCGGACGACAACTCCGTCCGCATCGAATTCCGGAGATAGAGTGCCCTAGTGCGAAGCGCCGCCCAGCACCACGTTGACCGGCTCTTGACCCTCGAGCATCAGCCCGATCTGCTGCTTCACCAGCCGGACCATCCGCGGGAACATCGCCGAGCTTGCCCCGCCAACGTGCGGGGTAATCAGGACCCCGGGCGAGGTCCACAGCGGATGGTCCGCGGGAAGCGGCTCGGGGTCCGTCACGTCCAGCGCGGCGCGCAGACGGCCCGACGACGTCTCCGCCAGCAGCGCATCCGTGTCCGCCACCGGCCCGCGGGCCACGTTCACCAGCAGCGCCCCGTCAGGCATCGCGGCCAGGAACTTTGCGTCCACCAGCTGCTTCGTCTGCTCGCTGAGTGGCACGCTGACCACCACGATCTCGTGCAGGGGCAGCTGCTCATACAGCGAGTCAATTCCGAAGATTTTCCCGCCCGCGTCCTCCCGTTCGCGGCTCGCCATCCGGGTCACCTGCGTTTCGAAGGGAAGGAGCCGGGCCTCGATGGCCTTGCCCACTCCCCCGTAGCCCACCAGCAGCACCCGGCGGTCAGCGAGGCTTGGCCGCTGGCTGTTGTCCCAGGTCCCGGTGGCTTGGTTCCTGGCGAAGTCAGCCATGCCGCGCTGGCTGGCGATCATCATTCCCAGGGCGAGTTCCGCCGTCGACGTTTCATGCACCCCTGCCGCGTTGGCGAAAACGCAACCGGCAGGCAGGACATCCGCCACGCCGTCGTACCCGATGGACTGGCTCTGGACGAGGCCGATCTCCACGGACTCCAGCGCCGCCAGCACCTCAGGCCCGCGCATGTACGGCGGCACCACGATGTCCAGCCGGCCGGCGGGGGCAGGACCGGAAAAGTCCCACACAAAGAATTCGACGCCGGCAGCCGGCTCGAGTGCATCCACCAGTTTCTGGTCGGGCAGCGAAACCCGCAACGGCACGGTCATGCCGCCACCACAAGCTTGACGTCCGCCGCACGCAGGGCCGATTGGATTTCCCGCGGCGGGGGCGCGTCCGTGACCAATACGTCAGCAGCGTCGAAGGCCGCCAGCCGGGCCAGCGCGTACCGCAGCATCTTCTGGTGTGTTGCCACCACTACCACCTGTTCCGCAGAGTTCATGAGTGCGATCTTAGTAGCGCGTTCAACGTCGCGCTCAATGTAAAACGCCTCGTCATGGATTCCGCTCACGCCAATGAACGCGGTCTTGGCGCGCAGTCCGGCCGCAGCGCTGACCGTCATGGGACCGTTGAACGCCTGGCTGTCCAGCAGCAGTTCACCGCCAAGGCAGATGGTCCGCGCCGAGGTCAGCTGCAGGCAGCGCTGGATGGCCGGAGCCGAATGGGTGATGATGGTGCCCGTAAAGGTGGAGGGCAGTTCCTGCGCGATCTGGTACGTGGTGGTGCCGGCGTCCAGGATGATGGCATCCCGCTCGCCCACCATGGACACACAGGCCCGGGCCACCCTCAGCTTGCCGTCCGCATCCTCCCGGACACGGGCCGCGAAGTCCGCATTCTGCCCGTGCCCCTGAACGGCGCTGACCCCGCCATGGACCACCCGGACCAGCCCCAGCTTGGACAGCACCCTGGTGTCCCGGCGCACTGTCATGTCCGAGACGGCGAAGGTTTCCGCCAGATCGGTGGTGGAAATGAACCCGCGCCGGCCCAGCTCGTCCAGGATGGTGCGCTGGCGTGGCGTCAGCGGCGCCTCTTCACGTGCGGTGCTCATATCCCCTTCTTTCTGCCCCACCCGCCGCACCCCAGCCCGGCGCAGTGTTGCAATTCCAACACCAACTTACCTAGTGACGTACCCCGGCACCGGTATTCGTAAGCTCCACGGGGCGTCCTTCAACGATGGAACGCTCGGCCGCGAGGCCCATCCGCACCGACTGCAAACCGTCCGCAACCGTCACTTCCACCGGCCCCTCGCCCAGGATGGCCTTCCGGAAGCCAAGGTGCTCGTAGTAAGTGGAACCGTGGTGGGCGCCCGCGGCAAGCACTGCCTCATCCACCGGAACCTCGTGCTTCTCCGGGCCCAGCGGCGAGCGCGGACTGAATTCCACGGTGGCCTCGGCCTCGTCCCCGGGGATCCAGTGGTTGGCTGCCACCGGGATCAGCGTCTCGATCTTGGCGGCGTCACCCACAATGGAAATCCGCTCCTGGAACTTGGACCCTTCCGCGAACATGGACAGCTCCAGCATGGCGCGGCGGCCGCCCTTGAAGTCCACGATCACGTAGGCGTTGTCGATCATGTCCGACACCCGGCCGTTGTAGACCTCGTCCATGTGGTTCACGTCGTGCCCGCCGCTGGCGTAGACGCGGACCGGCTCGTCCTGCAGGATCAGCCGCATCAGGTCGAAGAAGTGGCAGCACTTCTCCACCAGGGTTCCGCCGGTCCGCTCCGCAAAGCGGTTCCAGGAGTCCACCTTGTGGAGGAACGGGAACCGGTGTTCCACGATGGACAGCATGTAGACGTTCCCGAGCTTGCCGTTGTGCGCAGCCTGGATGACTTCCTGGACCGGCGGCATGTAGCGGTATTCCATGGCAACCCACACAGGTGCCGGGTAGTCCGCCGCCAGCGCCTCGAGTTCATCCGCCTGCTCTGCGGTGGTGCACACCGGCTTCTCCACCAGCACAGGGAGGTTGGCGCCGCTGGCGAAAATGTCCTTCAGGATGCCCAGGTGCGTGTCGTTGGGGCTGGCGATCACCAGTGCGTCCACCAGGCCGGCGGCCAGCAGCTCCTGGTGGGAAGGGAAAGCCTGCACTTCGTAGCCGATCTCCGCTGCGGTCTCCTCAAGGGATGACGGCGTGGGATCGGACACTGCGGTGATCCGGCTGCCGGGGATCAGGGCGAGGTTCCGGACGTGTTCGCGGGCCATGTGGCCTGCCCCGATGAGGCCGTATCGGATAGTCCGGACGGTTTCCGCAGAAGGCAATGACATGTGCTGCTCCGTTTCTCTACGTTGAGTATTTGGGGGGACCGTGGCGTTGCATCCCAAACAGAACTATACCGAAAGTGTTGTTATTCCAACATAGCGTGTGTATATTTCTTCAGTACCAGCCGGAACTACAACGAGGTGGAACGTGCCCCAACCGTCAACCGGAACCCTGCTCTTCGTAGGATGCGCCACGCTTGACTCCATCGCTCTGGTGGAGGATTACCCCGCCGCGGACAGCCGCACCGTCGCTTCGGACTTCGCGACGGCGGGCGGCGGCCCTGCAGCCACGGCGGCCGTGGCAGCAGCGCGGGCAGGAGCCAGCACCGCCTTCGCAGGTGTCCTGGGCACCGACGAGGAAGGCGACCGCATCATCAGCGGCCTGCAGGCCGAGGGCGTGGATACGTCCGCGGTGGTCCGGGACGCCGGCGTCAAAACCGGCGCCAGCGTGATCGTGGTCAGCAAGGCATCGGAAAGCCGGGCCATTGTCACCCGCCCTGTCCCGCCGGTCAGCTTTCCCGCCGGCAGCCGCTTCCATGAGCTGGTGGAATCTGCAGCCTGGGTCCATGTGGACCATCTGGGCTGGAACGCCGTCGCGTCCCTCCCGGACTTCAACCCCCGCACGATGAACATCAGCGTGGACGCCGGCAATCCCATCCCCGCCTTCACCCCCCGGGGAATCGCCCTCTACGTGCCCACCATCGAGCGGCTCCGCGCAGAGTACGGCGGGGACCTCTCCCCCGCGGCGCTGCTGCAGAAAGCAGTCGACGACGGCGCCTCCGCCGTCGTCGCCACCGCCGGCTCCGACGGTGCCTGGGTCAAGGACGGCACCGCCGATGCCGTGCACGTCCCGGCAACACCCGCCACCATCGTCTCCACCCTCGGCGCCGGCGACGTGTACCACGGCGCCATCCTCGCCGCCGTCGCAGCCGGCCTCCCCCTCGTGGAAGCCGCCGCCTTCGCCGGCCGTACCGCCTCCGCCTCCTGCGAAGGCCTGGACGGCCGCTCCGCTATCCCGCACCAGGCCATCACGCCTGCCCTTACCTAACGAACCTGCACACCAAACCGCCCAGCTGAAAGAAGCAGCCCATGAGCCCCACCGATCTCTCACCCCTCCAGCGCCCCTCCGGCGCCTTCGCGATGCTCGCCGTGGACCAGCGCGAAGCCATGCGCAACATGTTCGCCGAGCACACGGACCAGCCCGTCACGGACCAGGACCTGCGCAACTTCAAGCTTGAGGCCGCCCGGATCCTTACCCCGTACGCCTCCGGCATCCTCATCGACCGGCAGTTCGCCCTGGACCAGGCCATCGAAGCCGGCGTGGTGGACTCGAACTGCGGGCTCATCGCTTCGGCCGACCACTTCGAACCGGCACACGGCGAACTGGTGGGTGAGGTGACCATCGACCGCCTGGTGGACCCGCACAAATACAAGGCACTGGGCGTGAAGGCCCTGAAGCTCCTGGTCCTGTACCGCCCGGACGAGCCAGCCGAAGGCCGGGTGGAGATGGTCCGCGAATTCGTGGAAAGCTGCCGGTCCGCCGGGCTGATCAGCATCATCGAACCCGTCTCCCGCAAGCCCCTGGCCGGCGGCGACTTTGACTGGAACGCCGGTATCCTGGCAGCCGCCAAGGAACTCGGCAGCCTCGGTGCCGACCTCTACAAGGCCGAAGTCCCCTTCCACGGCCAGGCGCCGGAAGCGGAGGTCCGCGCGGCCTGCGCCGAGCTCACCAACGCCATTGACGGGCCCTGGGTTGTCCTCTCCTCCGGCGTCCCCGAGGACGTTTTCCCGGATGCCGTGCGGTGGGCCTGCCTGGAAGGCGCCAGCGGCTTCCTCTCCGGCCGCGCCGTCTGGGCCTCCTGCATCGGTACGCCCGACGTCGTCGAATCCCTGTCCTCTGACGCCGTCCGGCGGCTGCAGCGCCTCTGCGCCGTTGTGGACGACGTCGTCTCCGCCCAACGGACCAACGCATAAGCATTCCTGGGAGCCACACCGCCGTGACCGTGGCATCCCCTTTCCGCAGTCAAAACCAAGGCATAGCAAACACTCAACGAGGAGATTATTGTGAGTCAGATTTCACGCAGGCAGGCCATCGCAATCCTGGGCGCCCTGGGCTTCGGAGCCACCGCGGCAGCATGTGCCGGCCCCGGCGGTTCCACCGCGCCCGGCGGCGCCACCGGCCCTGCTGCACCCTCCAGCGGAGCCGTCACCGGGAAGGTGTCCTTTGCCCACTGGCGCGGCGAGGACAAGGCGGTGTTCGATGAACTGATCAAGCGCTTCGCCGCGATGCACAGCGGCGTGGAGGTTGCCCAGGACATTTCCACGTCCAACGACTACAACGCCCAGGCCCTGCAGAAACTGCGCGGCGGCTCCATCGGCGACGCGTTTGCCACCTTCCGCGGCGCCCAGTTCAAGAACTTCACCGACGCCGGCATCTACACCGAACTCAAGGACAGCAAGGCTGTTGGCAACTACCAGGACGGCCTGCTCTCGGCCGGCAAGTCCGGGGAGAGCCAGCTGGGCCTGCCGTACCAGGTGGTGTTCCCCATGCCCATGGCCAACGTGGACCTCTTCGACAAGGCCGGCGCCGAGCTTGCACCCAAGGACTGGGACTCCTTCCTGGCCATGTGCGAAAAGCTCGCCTCCTCGGGAGTAATCCCCCTCTCCTGGCCCGGCGGCGACGTTGGCAACGGCGGGCAGCTGTTCAACTGCATGATCTCCAACAACGCGCCCGTGGACGACATGTGCGCCCAGATTGAACAGGGCAAGCTGAAGGTCACCGACGACTGGTTCATCAAGATGCTCAACCAGTACAAGGACCTGGTCCCGTACCTGCAGCCCAACGCCACCGGCACGGCCGTGGAACCTGCGCAGAACCTGTTCTCGCAGGGGAAGGCGGCCATGCTGGCCACCGGTTCGTACCACATCGCCGCAGTGCGGGGCCTGGGCGCCCAGTTCCCCATCGAGCTGGTGTTCCCGAACACCTCGGACGGCAACGGAAAGTACGAGGGTGTCTACAACGCCACGTTCATCCTGGGCGTTAACTCCGCCAGCAAGAACCAGGCCGCCGCAGCCGCGTGGATCGACTTCCTCTCCGAGCCGGAGAACGCCGCCTACTACGCCAACCAGACAGCGCAGCACGTGGCCGTAAAGGACGTGGACTACACCAACCCGGATCTCAAGCGGTTGAGCCCGTGGCTGGATAAGAAGACGGCCCTCGCGGCACGGTTCCAGTTCATGAACCTGGACGTCCGCAACGCCGTGGAAGCCAGCGCCACCGCCGTCATCTCCGGCACCAGCCCGGAGCAGGCAGCAGAGGCCGCCCAGAAGATTGTTGACGAACGGCTATGAGCATCCATCCGGGGACGGCGCCCACGCGGAAGGCGCCGGACAGCCGGACGGAAACTGACTCCGTGAAAAAGCGCCGCCGCTCGCCCACCCGGGTGAATCCGGCACTGTACCTCTTCCCGCTCCCCGCGGTTGCCGTCATCGCCTTCTTCCTGGTGATGCCCACCCTGCAGGCATTCCAGTACGCCGTGACGGACTGGAACGGGTTCTCGGCGGCGTTCAACTACGTTGGCCTGGACAACTTCATCCGGGCCTTCACCAGCGACTCGCTCTTCACCAACGCCCTGACCAACAACCTGAAGTTCGTGCTGCTGGTGGTTATCGCGCAGACGCTGTTCTCGCTGATCCTGGCGCTGCTGCTGACCAAGAACTCCCGGGGCAGCGTCCTGCTCCGGGCCCTGTTCTTCTTCCCCACCATCCTGTCCTCGGTGTCCGTGGCCTTCATCTGGAAGTTCATCTACGATCCCAACTTCGGACTGGCGAACACCGTCCTGGACACCTTCGGCCTGGATGCCCTCCAGGGCTCGTATCTCGGAAACAACGCCCAGGCCCTGTACTGGGTGGCCGTGACGCAGGTGTGGTTCCACGCCGGACAGATGATGGTGGTGTACATCGCCGGCCTGCAGGCCATCCCCAGGGAACTGTACGAGGCAGCGGAGATGGACGGCGCCAACAGGTGGCAGCAGTTCAAGTCCATCACCTGGCCGTTCGTCGCGCCGGCAACGTCCATTGTGGTGGCGTACACCACGGTGCAGTCGTTCAAGGCCTTCGACCTGATCCTGGGCATCGCGGGCAACCCGCCCAAGCAGTCCCTGGACATCCTCTCCACCCGCATCTACAGCACCTTTGCCAACTCGGAGTTCGGCTACGCCGCCGCCCAGTCGATCATCTTCATGGCGATGATCGCCCTGGTCACCTGGCTGCAGCGCCGGCTGCTCCGCCTCACCCCGAAGGGGGAATGACAGCATGCTCGCGTCAATAACCCGCCGCGGAATCCTCGCGATCTACGCGGTCATCATCATCGTTCCGCTGACCGTGGTGGGGTTCGGCAGCTTCAAGTCCACGCAGGAACTGTTTGCCGGGCCGTTCAGCCTGCCGCAGTCCCTTTCCCCCGCCAACTACGCCGAGGTAATCGGCGGCCAGGACCTTGGCTCGTCCTTCATGAACAGCGTGATTGTCACCGCCATCTCGGTGCCGCTCACCCTGTTCCTGGCCAGCCTTGCCGGTTACGCCGTGTCCCGGCTCCGTGGCTTCTTGTCCTGGGCCATCTTCGGCTTCCTGGTGCTGGGCATGGCCATCCCGGCGCAGGCCAACATGGTGCCGCTGTATGTCCTCTTCGGACGGCTGGGGCTGCTGGACAGCCTGGCCGGCCTGGTGGTGGCGAACCTCGTGTCCACGCTGCCCATCGCCGTGTTCATCCTGGGCGGGTTCATGCGGACCCTGCCCAAGGAACTCTACGAGGCGTCCTCGATTGACGGGACGGGGCCCTGGCGGACCTACGTTTCCATCGCCCTGCCGCTGTCCGCGCCGTCCATCGCCGCGGCCGCCATCTTCCTCTTCGTCATCCACTGGAACGAACTGCTGTACCCGCTGTTGTTCATCCAGTCTCCCGGCAACCGCACCCTGCCGCTGGCACTGCTCAGCTTCCAGGGCGAGTTCCAGACCGACTACCCGCTGCTCTTCGCCGGCGTCATCATGGCCTCCCTGCCCGTGGTGGTTGCCTACGTCTTCCTGCAGCGCTACTTCGTGGCCGGCATCACCGCAGGCGCCAGCAAGGGATGAGGATGATCACGACGGCGGCCCTCCCCCGCCCGGCCGTGCCCACCCCCTCCCAGCCCAACGAAAGGCACCCTTCATGAACCTCAAATCAGCCCGCCACCTTGTCAACGGCACCTGGCACGCCGCCGGAACCGCCAAGGACGTGACTGATCCCGGCAACGGCAGCACCGTGGGCGAGGTGGCCTGGGGCACCGGCGACGATGCCACCAAGGCCGCCGACGCCGCGGCACAGGCCTTCGGTTCCTGGTCGCGCAGCACGGTCCGCAACCGGGCCGATTTGCTCCGCAACGCCGCCGACCTCCTGGCAGAACGCCGCGAGGAGCTCGCCCACACCCTGGCGCTCGAGGCAGGCAAACGGCTCCCCGAAGCACAGGGGGAAGTGGACTTCTCGGCCGAGTACTTCCGCTGGTTCGCGGAGGAAGCGCGCCGCGCCACGGGCACCGTCAGCCCGCCCGAACTCCACGGCCGCCGCCACATCAGCACGCGCAAGCCCATCGGCGTGGCCCTCAGCCTCACGCCCTGGAACTTCCCGGTTTCCATCCAGGCCCGGAAGCTCGCCGCGATGCTGGCCGCCGGCTGCACCGTGGTGGGCCGGGTGTCCGAGAAGGCCCCGCTTGCTGCCACCGGACTGTTCGAGGTCCTGCACGATGCCGGGTTCCCCGCCGGCGTGGTGAACCTGGTCCATGGTCCCTCCCGGGAAATCACCGCAGCCCTGATGTCCCACCCGGCGGTCAGGGCCGTCAGCTTCACCGGCTCCACGGGCGTTGGCCGGCAGATCATGGCCTCCGCTTCCGAACGGGTGGTCCGGCCGCTGCTGGAGCTGGGCGGCAACGCGCCCTTCATCGTCTTCGAGGACGCGGACCTGGATGCCGCCGTGGAGGGCGCCGTCCTCGGCCGGCTCCGCAACGCCGGACAGTCCTGCGTGGCAGCCAACCGCTTCCTGGTCCAGGACAGCATCGCGGAGGAGTTCGCGCAGAGGCTGGGCGCGCGCTTCGACGCGCTAAGCATCGGGCACGGCGTTCCCGACGGCGGGGCACCGGTTCCGGACCTCGGTCCCGTCATCGACGCGGAACGGGTGTCAGCGGTCCAGGCCCTGATCGACGACGCGCTTGACCGGGGCGCCCGCCGCGTCACCCAGCGCACCGACGTCCCCGGCCAGGGCTCCTTCCTGGCACCCACCCTGCTGGCGGACGTCCCCGATGACGCACCCCTGGTGACGGAGGAGGTCTTCGGCCCTGCGGCCGGCGTCGTGACCTTCTCCTCGGAGGAGGAAGCCATCCGGAAAGCCAACGCCACGGAGATGGGCCTTGCCGCCTACGTGTGGAGCAGCAGCCCGAAGCGTGGCTGGGACATTCCCGAGCAGCTCGAGGCCGGCATCGTGGGCGTCAACGATCCACTGCCCTCCGTGGCCTTCGCGCCCATGGGCGGCGCCAAGCAGTCAGGGCTGGGCCGGGAGGGATCAAGCCTGGGCCTCGAAGAGTTCGAGGAGGTCCAGTACGTGGCCTGGAGGCCCTAGGTGCTGACCACCGGGCTTGTGCTGGGCGCCGTGGTGATGGGAGCCGGGATGCAGCGCATCACCGGAATGGGCTTCGCCCTGGTGGCCGCCCCCTTCCTGGTCCTGCTCCTGGGCCCGGTGGAAGGCGTGGTGCTGGTGAACGTGTGCGGCGCCGTGACGGCGGGGGCCATCATCTTCCGGGTGGTCCGGGACATCGACTGGAAGCGGTACCTGCTGCTCTCGGCGTCGGCCCTGCTTGGCATCATCCCCGCGGCGTTCCTGATCCGCCTCATCCCGGCGGCGGTCCTGGAGATCGGCATCGGGGTGATCCTCGCCGTCGGGCTGACGGTCCTGCTGGTCCTCAAGTCCGCCACCCTTCCACCTCGCCGGCGCTATCTCTTCACGGCCGGCGGCCTGAGCGGGTTCATGAACACGGCGGCCGGAGTGGGTGGCCCGGCGGTCAGCATGTACTCCATCGCCACCCGGTGGCAGCACAAGTCCTTCGCGGCCACCATGCAGCCCTACTTTTTCACCATCGGGGCGTTCTCGCTGATCTCCAAAGCCTTGACCGCGCCCGCCACATTTCCCGCGCTTCCGTGGGGAATGTGGCTGGCCGTGGGCGTGGCCTGCCTGGGCGGGCTGGTGCTGGGCGACGTCGCCTCGAAGTACGTTCCCGCCCGCGCCGCCCAGATACTGCTGATCATCCTGGCCTACCTGGGGTCGGCCGCCACCATCATCCGCGGCGTCATCGACGCCGCCGGGTAACCCCAACAACTTCGCTTGCGCTTGTAACAGAGAGAGGAAACAAAATGACGTGGCTGAACAGTGCCGCACATGCCCGTTGGCTCGAGGCGGAAACCGACCGGCTGGTCAACTTCGCCGCGGCAGCCAAGGTCCCTACCGGATTCGGCTGGCTCGACAACTACGGCAAGGTGTTCGCCGACAAGCCCACCCATCTCTGGATTACCGCCCGGATGGTCCACAGTTTTTCCGTTGCGGCTTTGATGGGACGGCCGGGTGCCGCGCTCCTGGTGGACCACGGCATCGGGGCACTCAACGGGGTCCTCCACGATAAGGAGTTCGGCGGCTGGTACGCCGAAGTCAACGAAAACGGCCCGGTAAACTACACCAAGTCCGGCTACCAGCACTCGTTCGTGCTCCTCGCAGCCGCCAGTGCCGTGGCCGCGGGGCGCCCCGGAGCGCGCGAACTGCTGGACGAGGCGCTGTGGATCGCCGACACAAAATTCTGGGACCACGAGGCCAACATGTGCTTCGACTCATGGAACCGGGAGTTCACGGAAACCGAGGCATACCGAGGCGGGAACGCCAGCATGCACTCGGTCGAGGCGTACCTCATCGTCGCCGACGTGACCGGGGAGAACCGCTGGCTGGAACGCGCCCTCCACATCGCCGAGGTGCTCATCCACAACTTCGCCCGCAACAACAACTACCGGGTGTTCGAGCACTTCGACCCGGAGTGGAACCCCATGCCGGAGTACAACACCGATGACCGGGCCAGCCAGTTCCGTGCCTACGGCGGGACCCCCGGCCACTGGGTTGAGTGGGCCCGCCTGCTCCTCCACCTCCGCGCAGGGCTGGAGGCCCGCGGACTGGACGTTCCTGCCTGGCTGCTGGAAGACGCGCGGGGACTGTTCGACGCCGCCATCCGCGATGCGTGGGAGCCGGACGGCCATCCGGGATTTGTCTACACGGTGGACTGGGAAGGGAAGCCGGTTGTGACCACCCGAATCCGCTGGGTTCCCGCCGAGGCAATCGGGGGCGCAGCAGCCCTCTACATTGCCACCGGCGAAAAGAAGTACGCGGACTGGTATGAGCGGATCTGGGACCACGCCCGTGACTGGTTCATCGACTACGAGCACGGATCCTGGAAGCAGGAACTCGACGAAAACGGCAATGTCACCTCCACCGTGTGGTCCGGCAAGGCGGACATCTACCACCTATGGCACTGCCTGGTGGTGCCGCGCCTTCCGCTGGCCCCCGGCCTGGCGCCAGCCGTCGCTGCGGGCCTGCTCGACGCACGCCTTCTCGGCACCACGCAAGGCACGAGCCTGTGACCCGCTGATACCGCATCAAATTCCCCACCCGCGCTGCCTGCCCCACGCCGTCGGCCGAACTCCCGCCCAAACCCCTCACGAAAGGACAGCCATGCCTGCCATCACCTCCGAAGAAACAGTCCTGCGCATCGCCGCCAACGACGCCGAACCCCTGAACCTGCGCCTCGACGCCGGCGCGCCTGTGGCGGTGCGGATCGACGTGCAGGGCACCTGCACCTGCCGGGGCGGCGCGTCCGTTCGGCCGGGCTCCTACACCGACACCGACTTCGGTAAGCGATAACCGGCCCCGCACTGCCGGCAGCGGGAGTCGCCGGGGAGGGAGTCGCCGGGAGGGAGGGGCGGGACGACGTGTCACATCTATGACAGACCCTTCGATCCTGTAAATTTAAGGGAGGAATTGTCCGGCCAGCGAGCCGCGTTCCACCCCGCCCCCTTGAATGGATCCTTCCCCCATGTCTTCCGCCATTCCCGCGCCGGAACCTGCCCGCTTCCCGTATGCCGCGATGGTGGTCCTGGCCACCATCGCCTTCACGGCCATCACCACCGAGCTCCTGCCGTCCGGGCTGCTGCCTCAGATCAGCACGGCCCTGAACGTGTCCGAGCCGGTGGCCGGCTACCTGGCCGCGGCCTATGCCGCCGTCATTGTGGTGACGGTGGTCCCGGCCGCCCGGCTCCTGGGGAAGATTCCCCGGCACGCGCTGCTGGTGGGGCTCGTCCTGACGTTCGCCGCCAGCAACGCCATGGTGGGACTCGCGCCGGACTTCACCGCCGCCATGATCGCCCGGCTGGTGGGCGGCCTGGCGCACGGCCTGCTCTGGACCACCATGGCCCCGTTCGTCACCAGGGTGGTTCCGGCGGACAAGGTGGGCAAAGCCCTGGCCATTGTCTTCAGCGGCAACAGCCTGGGCCTGGCCATCGGCGCACCCGTGGGCACGGCGTTGGGCGGGTTCCTCGGCTGGCGTTCGGCGTTCCTGGTGCTGGCGGGGTTTGGGCTGGTCCTGACGGTGCTGGCGTTCTTCCTGCTGCCGCGGGTGCAGCGCATTTCCGACGCCGTCCGCCCCTCACTGCGCAAGGCCATCGCCCAGCCCGGGGTGAAGTCGGTGGCCGTCGCCTGGCCGCTGCTGGTCCTGGCCCACTTCGCGCTGTTCACCTATATCGCGCCGTTCATCCGCGAGGCCGGTTTCCCGGACTACGCCATCAGCCTCTCACTCACCGTCCTGGGCGGCTCCGGGCTGCTGGGCATCTGGATCGCGGGCCTCACCGTGGACTCCAAGCCCCGGCGTTCACTGCTGATGACGACGACGGCGATCGCCCTTTCCATGTTCTTCCTCCCCCTCGCCGCGGGCAACTTCGCCGTGGCCCTGGTCCTGATGACGGTCTGGGGTGCGGGGCTCGGCGCAATCGGCATCTACAACCAGTCCGCCATCCTGCGGGCAGGAGGCGAGTTCCAGGAAGCCGCGAACGGACTGACGGTGCTGACCATCCAGCTGGGCATTACCGTGGGCGCCCTTTACGGTTCCGCGGCGCTGGTGGTGGGCGGCCCGCTGCTGGTGCCCGTGGCCGCGGCGCTGCCGGTGGTGGCAGCGTGGATCATCACGCTTGCCGGGAAGAAGCACGCATACCCGCCCGGACCGCGGGAACGGGTGTGGCTGGAACCGCGGCCGGTGGGGCGGCAGGCGGAGCTGCCCGTGCCGGAAAAGGTGGAGGACCCTGCCTAGGGCCAAGCTTTCCCTGTTAACCTCCCCTCCAACTCCCTGCACCCAGCGCGCAACCTGCCCCTCCTAGCGTTGACGGGTCACCGGCGGAACCGCCGGCCCCGTCATCCAGGAGGAACCATCACATGCGCAAAGTCCTGACGTCCGCGGCAGCCGCCGCCCTCATCGCCGCCGCGTGCGCCTCGGCGGGTCCCGCCGTCGCCGCCCCGGACACCGATGCCGGCATGCCGTCGTCGAACGCTGCCGGAACCGCCACCTCAGCCCTGAAGGTGAACGAGCGCAACGGCTCCTTCGACCTGCAGTCCCACCGCGGCGGCCGCGGCGAATGGACCGAGGAGTCCCTCGCAGCGTTCACGAACTCCCTGGCGCTCGGCGTGACCACCCTGGAACTGGACACCCACCTGACCCAGGACGGAAAGGTGATCGTCTGGCACGATGACACCATCCAGGCCGCCAAGTGCATCGACACCGCACCCGCCGCCGCCGGCGACCCCGAATTCCCCTACGTGGGCGACCGCGTGGCCGAGCTGTCGCTGGCCCAGGTCAAGACGCTCAACTGCGGCTACGCGCAGCTTGCCGGCTACCCGGAGCAGGACGTGATCGAGGGCAACCGGATCGCCGAGCTCAAGGACGTGTACCAGCTGGTCCGCGACGCAGGCGCCGAGAAGGTCCGCTTCAACGTGGAGACCAAGGTGGAGGCAAGCCAGGTCGGCGGCGCCGGGATGGAATCCCTCACCCGAGCCGTGGTGGCCGAGATCCAGGCTTCCGGCATGGCAGACCGCACCACTCTGCAGTCTTTCGACTGGTCCTCCCTGAACCTCACCAAGGACATCGCGCCCGAACTGACTCTGGTGGCCCTCTCCAGCGGCGACACCTGGATGGGCGTGGGCCAGCCCGGTGCCAGCCCCAACCTGGGCGGCGTCGACATCGACAACTACGGTGGCTCGCTCGCCAAGGCCGCAGCGGCCCAGGGGTATGACGTCATCTCCCCCACGTTCCGCTCCGTCACCCCTCAGATGATCGCCGAAGCCCACGAGCTGGGCCTGCCCGTCATCCCGTGGACCGTGAACACCACCGCGGACATGGAGCGCCTCATGGACCTGGGCGTGGACGGCATCATCACCGACTACCCCACCCGCCTGCGCACCGTCATGGAGGAACGCGGCCTGAAGCTGCCCAAGGCCTACTCGCTGCAGGGCTAATTTCCGGATAATGGCCGACGGCGGCTGCCGCACTTCCGCGCAGGAGTCCGGCAGCCGCCGTCGTGCTGTGCACCACGCCCGGGGCTGGCGGCGGATTTCTGCCCCGGACGCGAACATTGGTAGAGGTTAAAGGATGCAAGACCTACTCAATCCCGCCATGCCCTTTATTGCCGTCACCCTGGCAGTGGCCGCAGGCCTGGTCCTGTCCTGGCTGCTGCGCAAGCTCGTCCTGCGCCTCAACCGCAAGCGCCCCGAGCTGCAGGCCACGTCCCGGATTGCCCGCCAGCCGCTGCGCCTGGCACTGTGCCTGATCGGCGTCCGGGCCGCGCTGGGACTCACGGCCGCCGGCGAAAGCTGGCACGGCGGCGTCGACCATCTGCTGCTGATTGCCCTCATCGGTTCCCTGGCCTGGCTGGCCGTGGCGGTGCTGCTGATCATCGAAGCTGTGGTGCTGGGCCGGTACAGCGTGGACGTCGCGGACAACCGGCGTGCCCGGCGGCTCCGCACCCAGATGATCCTGGCCCGCCGGATCGGCGTTGCGCTGGTGGTGGTGCTCGCCGCCGGCTCGGTGATGCTCACCTTCCCGGCCATCCAGGCCCTCGGCGCCGGGCTGCTGGCCTCCGCCGGCGTGATCTCGATCGTGGCCGGACTCGCCGCGCAGACCTCCCTGGTTAACGTCTTCGCCGGGATGCAGCTGGCCTTCACGGACGCCATCCGCGTGGATGACGTGGTGGTGGTTCAGAAGGAATGGGGCCGGATCGAGGAGATCACGCTCACCTACGTGGTGGTGCACATCTGGGACGACCGCCGCCTCATCCTTCCCTCCACGTACTTCACCACCACGCCATTCGAGAACTGGACCCGCCGGCAGTCCGAGGTGATGGGCACGGTGGAGTTCGACCTCGACTGGCGCGCGCCCGTGGAGGACATGCGCGCGGAGCTGCGCACGGTCCTGGCCGGGACGGAGCTGTGGGACCAGCGCGTGGGCATCCTGCAGATCACCGACGCCACCGGCGGATTTGTCCGGGTCCGGATCCTGGTGAGCGCCGCGGACAGCGCGGCCTTGTTCGACCTGCGGTGCCTCATCCGCGAGGCAATGGTGACCTTCCTGCAGCAGGGCCATCCCGAGGCTCTCCCCCAGCAGCGCTGGACCGAGGCAGCGTCCGACGGCGGCACCTCCTCCCGCCGCCATCAACCGCTGCGGGGGCTGGGTACGGCCGGCCGCGACGGCTCGCGGGCGTCGGCCGACCCCCAGGAGTCGCAGCTGTTTACGGGCTCGATGGAGGCGGTGCAGCGCTCCCGGGCGTTCAGCGGGCCCGGCGACGAGGTGTTCCAGGACCGGGACCATACGCTGGCTTCCCGCAACTAGACCCTTGATAGGTGACCATATGGTCACCTATCATTTCTACCATGGACGCAGTGTTCAGGGCACTCGCCGACCCCACCCGCAGGGACCTGCTCGACGAGCTGTTCCGCGAGGACGGACAGACCCTCGGCGCCCTCGAAAGCCGGTTCGAGATGAGCCGGTTCGGGATCGCGAAACATCTCCGGATCCTGGAGGAAGCCGGACTGGTGGTGGCCCGCCGCCGGGGGCGTGAAAAGCTGCATTTCCTGAACTCGGTGCCCATCCGGCTCGTCCACGACCGCTGGGTGAGCAAATATGCAGAACCATGGGCCGCTGGCCTCAGCGACCTCAAATCCAGATTGGAAAGTCCCATGGAGAAAATCTTCGAAATCTACATCAAGACCACGCCGGAACGGCTCTGGGAAGCCATTACGGACAGTGAGATCCGCAGCAAGTACCAGTTCGGGAACACCATCGAGTCGGACTGGACGCCGGGCGGACGCTTCGTGATGAACAATGCCAAGGCTGACGGACCGCTTGGTGAGGGCGAGAACCTGGAAGTGGACCCGCCGCGGCGGCTCGTCCAGACCATGCGCGCACTGTGGGGTGAGGACGTCAAGGCCGAGGGAACCTCGAAGGTGACCTGGGAGATCGAACCCGTGGGTGATTCCTGCCGCCTGACCGTCACCCACAGCGACCTCCGGGAAGGAGCCAACGAGCAGCTCTACGGCGGTTGGCCCATGATCCTCTCAGGCCTGAAGACCTGGCTGGAGACCGGCGAGAAGCTCACTACGCCGGGCTCGCTGATGTACGGCTAGGACGCACGACGGCGGCCCTCCCCTTTGCAGGGTGCGCCGCCGTCGCTGGAGGTTCTTTTGCCGTCCTGGGCTATGCCCGCGGAACGCGGACGATGACCGGTCCGAGCCTATCCGCGGTGAGCGTCACCTTGAGCGCCTGGCCGGCGAAATCCGCAGATCCCCCGGGTCCTTCCAGTGAAGCCTCCGCCAGTACGAACCGGTCTGGCGCCAGTTCGAGAATGGCCTCAGCCCCCTCGCCTTCGGAGTCGACAAAAGCGACAACTTCCGTCCCCCGGTCCACCCAGCGAATCCAGGGACCGTCCTTGCTTGCTGCCGGAGTGTTGTCCAGCGGCTGTGCGCCCACCAGGTACTGTTTGGCGTTTGCCATCCAGCGCCCCAGGTCGGTCAGCGCCTGGCGCTGGATTTCGGGGATGGTTCCGTCCGCCTTCGGCCCCACGTTCAGCAGGAAGTGCCCGCCGCGGGAGACGATGTCCGTGAGGTGCCGGGCCAGCTGCTGTCCGGTGAGCGACTGCTCCGGGCCTTCCACCTGGTTGTACCCGAAGGAGAATCCCACGCCGCGGCAGTTTTCCCACTGCGACTCCGACTCGGACTGGGAGAAGTGCTCGTACTCGCTGGTGGCGTAGTCCTTGTGGGTGGCGCCCCAACGGTCGTTGACGACGCCCTCCGGGTTGGCGGAGTAGAAGTGCTGGAACAGCCTGCCGAGCCCATACCCGCCAAAGTGCTTGCCGGCGTCGGGCCATTCGATGTCGTTCCACAGGACGTGGGGCCGGTATTTGTCCACCAGGTCCACCACGTGGTTGTACGCGTACTCGGCGTAGCCCGCGTCCTTGGGCCGGGCGGTGTCATGGACGCTTCCGCTGGTGATATGCGGTGGGAAGGGACGAACATGCCAGTCCAGCCCGCCTGAGTAGTAGAGGCCCAGCTTCAGGCCCGTGTCCTCGACGGCCCGGGCGATCTCGCCGATCAGGTCCTTTCGCGGACCGCGCCGGACGGTGTTCCGCTCCCCCGTTCCGGGAGCATCCCAGAGGGTGATGCCGTCGTGGTGCTTGGTGGTGGGGACCACGTAGTCAGCGCCCGCAAACTTGAACAGCTCCATCCAGTCCGCGGGATCGAACTGTTCGGCTTTCCACTGGTCAAGGAAGTCGTCGTAGTCCCCGCCGCCGTAGGTCTCCTTGTGGTGCTGCTGGGCAGGGCTGCCGTCGATGCGGATGGTGTTGTAGTACCACTCCGCGTACGGGTTGTGGGTGAACCACTCCCGGTCATCGTCGATGGTGCCGAGGGCTCCGATGGGTTCGGCCCAGGCGGGGACTGAATAGGCCCCCCAGTGGATGAAGATGCCGAACGGAGAGTTCTGGAACCACTCCGGTGTGGGGCGGGACAGCTGCTGCCATTCTTCAGGGCTGGCCTTTTCGTTGGTCATTCTGAACTCCATTCTTGAATAGAAAAGTCTTAGAAAACCGTAGGAGGGTTGGTGGGCCGGACTGGTCAGCGTCCGCCGAAACCGCCCATGCTCACGCCTTTGACAAGCTGGCGCTGCAGGAGGATGACAACGAGCAGGCTGGGAAGCACTGCCAGTGTTGCTGCGGCCATGAGGGGCCCCCAGTCAGTCCCCCGCTCACCTGAAAACATGGACAGGCCCAGCGGGATGGTCGCCTGCGAAACGTCATTGATCACGATCAAGGGCCACAGGAAGCTGCTCCAGTAATCGATGAAGCTGAAGACTGCCACCACTGCAAGTGGCGCGCGGACGAGTGGCAGGATGACGCTCCACAGGATCCGGATGGAGCCAGCCCCGTCAATCCGGGCCGCTTCCTCAAATTCCACCGGCAGGGAAAGCAGGAACTGGCGGATCAGGAATGCCCCGAAGGCCCCAAACGCAAAGGGGACGACTAGGGCAGTCAGTGAATTCACCAGTTCCAGCTTGTTCATCATGATGTACAGCGGGATGACCAGGACCTCCTGGGGCAGCACAAGTGTTCCGAGGAAAACAAGGAACAGCTTGTCCCGGTGCTTGAACTGCATCCTGGCGAAGGCGTACGCGGAAAGCAGTGACACCACGGTGGTCAGGGCGGCGCCGGCAACAGCCACCAGGAAGCTGTTGATGATGACCCGGCCAAAGGGGATGGCCGTCCAGGCGGTGGCATAGTTGGACCATTCCACCTTTGAAGCCATGAAGCTCGCCCCGGTGGAAAAGATTTCCGAGGTGGGCTTGAGGGACGTGGCAAGCATCCAGAGGAACGGGAAGAAGAAGACCAGCCCCACGAGGATGACGCCGACACGGCTGATGTAGTGGCCAGGGTGCCTCTTCCTTCGCATGCCTGCGCTGTGTCGCCGATGGATGGCGGGCTTGTCGGTGGCCGGCTTGGCCAGCGTTTCAGTTGTCATAGTTGACCAGCCTCTTCTGCTGCGAGAACTGCAGGGCCGTAATGAGCATGACGATCACGAACAGCGCCCAGGCGAGCGCCGAGGCGTATCCGAGCTTGTCGAAGGAAAAACCATTGCGGTACAGGTAGAGCACGATCGTATTGGTGGATTCGCCCGGTCCGCCCAGCGTTAGCAGGTAGGGCTGGGTAAACACCTTGAATGACCCGATTATGGTCATAACCGTGCAGAAAAAGAGCGATGGCGAGAGCATGGGCAGCACGACCCGGAAGAACCGCTGCCACGCACCTGCCCCGTCGATGCGGGCCGCCTCCAGCAGGTTTGGCGAAATGCCGTTCAGCCCCGCGCCCAGGACGATGATGTTGTAGCCGATGCCCTGCCAGACGGACATGGCGATCAGCGATCCCATGGCCAGCTGGCTGTCACTGAGCCAGGACGGACCGTCGATGCCGAAGTTGGCGAGGAAGCTGTTCACCACGCCGTCATCGGTCAGCATCAGGCGCCACACCAGTGCGTTTGCCACCATGGGCGTCACTACCGGGATGAAGAACAGTACCCGGAAGAAGGGTCCCCAGCTGCCGAGCTGGTGCAGCCAGGTGGAGAGTGCCAGCGCCAGGACGAGGTTAAGTACGGTGTAGCTGACAGCAAAGAACAAAGTGTTGCCCAGGACCGTCCAAAAGACCGGGTCACCCGTGAGCATACGGGTGTAGTTGTCCAGCCCCACGAATTGAGGCGTGCCGAAGAGTGGCCAGTCGAACAGGCTGATCACCAGGGAGGCCACAAGCGGCAGCACGATAAAGATCAGGAACCCGAGCATTCCGGGAGCGAGGTAGGCTGCGGCCAGCCTGCCATGCCCGGGAATGCCGGCGGGTTTCCTTCCGTTTTTGACGGCTAGCGTCGGTAGAGCAGTCATCATTGACCTTTTCCGTGAAGGGGGCGGACTCCCGGCGGGAGCCCGCCCCCGGGGAAATTTACTTAGCGGAGTTCATGATTGTGGAGAGAAGTTCCTCTGCGGACTTGCTGCCTCGGAAACCCTCGCCGGAGTACTGCGTGAAGGTTGTTTCCACCTGGTTCCAGCTGGGCGTGGTGACCAGCGGGCGGCCGCTCTCCAGCAGCGCTTCCACCACCGCGACATCAGCTTCCGGCTTGTTGCCGGCCCAGTCCTTGACCGCCGATTCTACAGAGGGCACCGTTCCGCGGGCTGCACCTACGGCGCCCACCACCTCAGGCGTGGTGATCTTCATGATGTTCTGGAACGCTGCTTCCTTGTCTTTGCATGATGCGGCAATGGCAAACGCGGAACCTTGGATCATGCCGATGCTTTCGCCGGACGTGGAAGGAACCACGGCGATGCCCACCTTGCCCTGGGTCTTGGTAGTGAGCGTGTCGTACATCCAGGGTCCATCAATGATCATGGCCGCCTTGCCGCTCATGAACTGCTGCTCCGGGACGTCAGTACCGTCAGATGCCTGCGGAGCGTTGGCCACCTTCTCCTTGGCGGCAAGGTCGAAAGCGAACTGCTGATCCTTAACCAGGCCTTCATTGGTCAGGTCCAGCTGTCCGTCCTTGACCGGCTCATTGCCGTTTGCGAACGCAATCGGCAGGCCCGGTCCGGAGCCGAAACCGGGCGGAACGGCAAGGCCCATCACTCCGTCCTTGGTCAGCGCCTTCAGGTCTGCCACGAACTGGCTGGTGGTGTAACTGAGGGTTGGTTCCTTGACCCCTGCCGCGGCCAGGAGGTCCTTGTTGTAATAAAGGACCACGGGCTCCGCGTCGTAGGGGATGCCCCGGAGGGTGCCGTCTACCGTCAGGCCGTCGATCATCGCCTTGTTGTACATGGACACGTCAATGTTGTTGCTCTTGGCCAGGTCGTCCAAAGGCACGGTCAGGTCCTTGAGCTCCTGGGCCCGGGCTGCCTGCGTGGTGATGATGCACGGGGCGCCGGAACTCGACAGCCGGGTCTTGACCTTGGTCCAATAGTCATTGAAGCTCGGGCCCTCAAGGGTCAGGTTGAAATCAGGATCCTTCTCCTTGGCAGCGTCAATGAACGCCTGCCACTGCGCGCGGTCGTTTTCGTTGGTGATCCAGGTGTACATCGAGGAGGCTTCCTTGCTCTCACCCGACGATCCGGCGCTTGAAGAACCACAGGCGGTGAGCGCAGAGGCTGCAATCGCGGCCACCGCTGCCGCACCGAGAAGACGGCCGGTAACGCGTTTGTTAAACACGGTGTATGTCCTTTCGTAGCTGGGGACAAAGGCTGCCCGGCAACGTCTTCGTAGCCTGGCTGATGTGATTCCCGCAACCTTTGTATAACCAACAGAATGACCTGCACCTGCAGCGGAAGTCAAGGAATCATCTGATCTTTCTGTGCTCCTTGGCGGATTCCCGCTGCAAATGCCCGCGCCTTCAACCCATTTCGTAAAACAAGATCAGACGAATAGCTGGTTATCGAATAACCTTGCCGTCGGACTTGACCTCCAGCGCCTCCTCCGCGCGTTCTTCAAGCCCGGACTCCGGAATGGCAGTCACGTAGTCCTCCACGGCGTACAGGTGGTTTGCCATCCGCGTCCTGGCCCGGTCCACATCATGCCGCCGCAGGGCCTCCAGGATGCCAAGGTGCTCACGGTGCGTGGCGAGCAATCCTTCATTGTCATGGATGGATCGCCACATGCGCCCACGGATGGTGTTGGTGGACACGGTCTCGATCAGCGCGGACAGCACGTGGTTGGCTGAAGCCTCGGCAATCAGCCGGTGGAACTCGACGTCGCACTGCATGGCAGCGGCATGGTCGATTGTGGCGGCATGGATTGCGGCATAAGCCCGCTCGAGGATGCGGTCAGCCGCGTCCAGTTGCTCCTCGCCGATCCGGATGGCTGCCGCCGCCGCAGCCTCGGTCTCCAGGGCCCGCCGGACAGTGTGCACCTGGTTGGCCCGCTCGCCATCCTGCAGCCCCACCCAGAACTCCATCGCCGAAAGTAGCGCGGCGGGCTCAAGCCGGGTCACGAAAGTGCCCGCCCCCTGCCGGGTTTCCAGAATGCCCATGGTGGACAGTGCCCGGACACCTTCCCGAAGTGAGCCGCGGGAGACCTGCAGTTCCGCAGCCAGATCCTTTTCGATGGGCAGCCTGTCGCCAGGCCTGAGCCGGCGGGAGGACAGCATCCGCTTGACGCCGGAAATTACTACGTCCGTCTGGGACATTGAGCCGTTGGGTGTGCCACTAGCCATGGCAGCCGCCTTTCTGGGTGCACTTTCAGCGGGGACTTGGCCCCACTTCCTTTTTCATCAGATGTATTGCTTGGAAAAAGCATCAAAGTCCTATATTCTCATCAAATACTTCCAAATACATCAGATGATGCTGCCAACGTTGCTGCACCATCATCTTCATAGCCTGAACCTGGAGGGCTCACCTTGCCACACATCACCGGATATGACGTGTTCGACGTGCGTTTTCCCACTTCACTGACTGCGGACGGCTCGGACGCCATGAACCACGACGCTGACTACTCCGCCGCTTACATAGTCCTCACCACAGATGATCCTGCCGTTTACGGCTGCGGATTCACCTTCACCATTGGACGAGGCAACGAAGTCTGCGCTGCGGCCATGGAACTGCGGGCCCGCCCGCTCCTGGGACGGGATATTGATGCAGTCTGCGGAGGCCTCGGAGAGACCTACCGCGGCCTGAAACAGGATTCACAGCTCCGCTGGCTCGGGCCGGACAAAGGCGTGGAACACCTAGCCCTGGGAGCCGTCATGAACGCGGTATGGGACCTGGCCGCGCGGCGGGCAGGAAAACCGCTGTGGCGCCTCCTGGTGGACATGCCGGCCGAGGATATCGTCGATGCGGCGGACCTCACTTACCTTTCGGATGCACTTTCCCGGGAGGAGGCCCTGGAAATCCTGGCCCGGCTGGCTCCCAGCCGCCGCGGACGCATGCAGCAGCTGACCGAAAGCGGCTACCCGTGCTACACAACATCCGCCGGCTGGCTAGGCTACTCCGACGAGAAGCTCCGGCGGCTTTGCCAGGAGGCCGTGGACCAGGGCTACCGGCACATCAAGCTGAAAGTCGGCGCATCACTGGAGGACGACATCCGACGCCTCAGAATCGCACGCGAGGTGATCGGGCCACAGGGCAACCTCATGATCGACGCGAACCAGGTGTGGGACGTTCCCCAGGCCATCGACTGGGTCAAACAGCTGGCGGAATTCAATCCGCTCTGGATAGAGGAACCTACCAGCCCCGACGATGTCCTGGGCCACGCAGAAATCCGCAGGGCCGTCCAGCCGATCGGAGTGGCCACCGGGGAGCATGGCATGAACCGCGTGCTCTTCAAGCAACTCTTCCAGGCGGGGGCGGTGGACTACTGCCAGCTGGACGCCTGCCGGCTCGCCAGCGTGAACGAAGTGCTTGCCGTCCAGCTGATGGCCGCCAAGTTCGGCATCCCGGTTTGCCCGCACGCCGGCGGCGTGGGCCTGTGCGAACTGGTCCAGCACCTCTCGATCTTTGACTTTATCGCCATCTCCGGCGACCTTACAGGACGCGTCACGGAATTCGTGGACCACCTCCATGAACATTTTGTTGATCCGTGCATCATCCGGGACGGCGCCTACATCATGCCGGCGAATCCCGGCTATTCGGCCGAGCTCAAAGTACAGACGCTGCAGGACTATGCCTTTCCCTGGGGCAACTACTGGACCGGAACGGACGCAGGACGTGCGGAACAGGCATGGCGGGCAGGCAGCGCAGAGCGCGGTGTTGCATTCGCGGCCGGCCGGGCTAGGGCTGGGGCATGATCAACTACACACTGACCCATCCGGGCCTGCTGGCTGCCCTTGCCGAGTCCGGTCACGGTTCGCAGATCCTTGTTGCAGATGCCAACTACCCCCACAACACAGGGGCGCCGGCATCAGCCCGGCGAATTGCCCTGAACCTGCGGCCGGGCCTGCTGACCATCGACCAGATCCTAGAGGTCCTGATCGACGCAGTCCCCATGGAGGCAGCAGCCGTGATGACGCCACCCGACGGGAGCTGGACGGAGGCGGTCAAGGGATACGGGCAGGCCCTGGGCAGCGCTGTTCCCTTCACCTCGTACCAGCGTTTCGACTTCTATGATGCGGCGCGTTCACCGAACGTAGCGGTGGTCATCGCCAGCGGCGATACCCGGCACTACGCCAACCTGCTGCTGACAATCGGTGTCCGGCCCGAGGGTACGGCGTAGTGGAGGCACCCGCATGAAGATCATCGATTCGCACGTCCATGTCTGGGACCCGGGAGTCCTTGACTACGGCTGGCTGGCCAACAATCCCGATTTGAACCGGCCCTTCCTCCCGCAGGATCTTCCGCACACGCCAGCTGACACACTGGCAACCGTATTTGTGCAGGCGGACTGCCGGGACAACCAGGGGCTGAAGGAAGTGGACTGGGTAGCCAGCCTGGGCAGCACCTGGCCTTCCCTGGGCGCAATCGTGGCCTTTGCCCCGGTCAGCAGCGGGGACCGCGTGGCGGAGGACCTTGGCCACCTGCTGCAGCGCCCTTTGGTCCGAGGAGTTCGGCAGCTCCTGCAGGGCCGGGACGAATCCTTCGTGCTGCATCCGGACATGCTTGCCGGCGCGCGGTGCGTGGCGGACGCGGGCCTTGTTTTTGACGCCTGCATCCGCTCCGGGCAGCTCGCCACTTTAGCCGCCTTCGCCGACGCCGCGCCGGGGCTCCAGATCGTGCTGGACCACATGGGAAAGCCACCTATCGCCAGCGGTGCCCTCACGGAGTGGAGCACCGGGATGCGCGAACTTGCCCGCCGGTCCAACGTCGTCGTCAAGATCTCCGGAGCCGGCGCCGAATCCGACCGGAACCGACCGCCCGGGCCACAAGCCCTGCCGTACATCAAGGAAACGCTGCACCTTTTCGGTGCAGACCGCTGCATGCTTGGCAGCGACTGGCCCGTCTCACTGACTGGACCTGCCACCTACAAGGAGTGGATCACGACGGCGGAAACAGCGTTGGCAGGTGCGACCGCAAGCGAACGCGCGAGCGTCTCGTCCGGGACCGCGGCCGGAGTGTACCGGCTGGCAGAGAGCACGGGCGGGGCAACTACAGAAGCCAGGAAACAGGAGAAGGAATGAGAATGCAGGCAGAAACGCGCACCATCCCCGGCACCGGAATTTCCCTGCCGGTGCTCGGCTTCGGCGCAGCACCCATCGGCAACCTGTACCGTCAGGTGCCGGAACAGGAGGCGGTCGACGCCGTCGCCGCTGCCTGGGAAGGCGGCATCCGCTACTTCGACACCGCACCGCACTACGGGCTCGGCCTCTCGGAACGCCGCTTAGGGGCGGCGCTGGCCGGCCAGGACCGCGGCAGCTACGTGCTCAGCACCAAGATCGGACGCCTGCTGCGGCCGAATCCGTCACCGCAAGGCAAAGACACCGAGGGCTTTGATGTCCCCGATAACCTTTGCCGGGTCCGGGACTACTCCCGGGACGGGGTGCTGCGTTCCATCGAGGAAAGCCTGCAGCGGCTTGGGACAGACCGCATTGACATCGTCTACATCCACGACCCTGACGACTACTGGACCGAGGCGGTGGAAGGTGCGGCACCGGCGCTGTCCGCCCTCCGGGACGAGGGCGTCATCCGCGCCTGGGGTGCGGGCATGAACCAGGCCGGCATGCTCCACCGGTTCGTCACCGAGACCGACATTGACGTGGTGATGCTCGCCGGCCGGTACACGCTGCTCGAACAGGGCGCGGCAGCAGACCTGCTACCGGCCTGCCTTGAACGCCAGGTGGGCGTGGTGGATGTTGGCGTCTTCAACTCAGGCCTGCTCTCCAAGGAGCGGCCCGCGCCCGATGCCACCTACAACTACGCCCCGGCCCCGCCGGAACTCCTGGAAAGGGCTAACCTGCTGGCTGACATCTGCGAATCACACGGAACCAGCCTCCCGGCCGCCGCCCTCCAGTTCCCCTACCGCCATCCCGCCGTGGCAGGCGTGGTCCTGGGCATGCGGACGCCGGACCAGGTGAAGCAGAACCTCGACCTGGCTGCCCAGTCTGTCCCCGAGTCCCTCTGGGATGAACTCCATGCCCGCGGCCTGGTCACCTGACCACCGGCAGTACGCCGTCCCTGCAACGAGGAAAGAAGAACAATGCAATTAGCGCGCATGGGTGCTCCCGGCAAGGAAGTCCCCGCCCTGCTGCACGAAAAAAAGTACTATTCGCTGGAACCGGTGGCGAAGGATATTGACGCCGACTTCTGGGAAACGGACGGACCGGGGCGGACCGCCGCTGCCCTCGCCGCCGGGGAGCTGGCTGAGCTCAACGTTGACGGCGTCCGGATCGGGGCACCCATCGCACGCCCCTCCTCGGTCATCTGCGTGGGCATGAACTACGCAGCGCATGCCGCCGAATCAGGGTCCGCACCCCCGACGGTGCCCATCATTTTCCACAAGGCTCCGAACACCGTGGCAGGGCCTTACGATGCAGTGGCCATTCCCCGCGGGTCCACCAAGACCGACTGGGAAGTCGAGCTGGGCGTGGTCGTCGGCCGCCGCGCGTCCTACCTGGAGTCTCCACGGCAGGCACGGGAGCATATTGCCGGCTACGTCACCGTCAATGACCTGTCCGAGCGAACCTTCCAGCTCGAGGTGTCGGGCGGCCAGTGGTCCAAGGGCAAGAGCTGCGCCGGCTTTTGCCCCACCGGCCCCTACCTGGTGACGCCCGACGAAGTGGATCCCGACGACCTTGCGCTGCGCAGTTGGGTTAACGGCGAAAGCCGCCAGGACTCCTCCACGCGGGACCTCATTTTCGGAGTGGAACAAATCATCTACGACCTCAGCCAATTCCTGGTCCTCGAGCCCGGCGACCTCATCTGCACGGGCACCCCGGAGGGCGTTGCGCTGTCCGGCCGGTTCCCCTACCTCAAAGCGGGAGACGTCGTCGAGATCGAAGTCGCCGGGCTGGGCCGCCAGCGGCAGGAATTCTTCCAGGGCTAGCCGCCAGGGACACGAAAGGAACAAGCAATGGAGTTTGAGGGACTTAGGGCAATCGTCACCGGAGGGGCGTCCGGTATTGGCGCCGCCACCGCCGCTCTGCTCAAGGAGCGCGGTGCCGCTGTAACAGTACTGGACCTGCAACCGGAGCAGGCTGGCCCCGGCATCGCCATTCACTGCGATGTCTCCGACGACGGGTCCGTCCGCCGCGCCGTCAGGGAGGCAGCGGAAAAGATGGGCGGCATCGACGTCGTGGCCAACAACGCCGGTGTGGGCGCGCAGGGCACCATTGAATCGAACGACGACGACGAATGGCACCGGGTCTTCGACATCAACGTCGTGGGGATGGTCCGTGTTTCACGGGCTGCCCTCCCCTACCTGCGGGAGTCCAGCCATGCTGCCATCGTCAATACCTGTTCGGTGGCCGCGACGGCTGGACTCCCCCAGCGTGCCCTCTACAGTGCCACCAAAGGCGCGGTGCTGTCGCTGACATTGAGCATGGCCGCGGACCATCTGCCCGAAGGCATCAGGGTCAACTGCGTTAACCCTGGAACCGCGGACACCCCCTGGATCGGCCGGCTCCTGTCCACGGCGCCGGACCCTGCAGCGGAACGTGCGGCGCTGGAGGCGCGCCAACCCCACGGGCGGCTGGTCACGCCGGAGGAAATCGCTGCCGCGATCGTCTACCTCGCCAGTCCCTTGGCGGGTTCCACTACCGGCGTCGATCTCGCTGTGGACGGCGGCATGCAAGCACTTCGCCTCCGGCCACGCCCCGCCACTTCCTAGGCTTGTTGCCAGCGACGGCGGCACATGCCGCGTGGAGGAAGGGAACCTCCTGCTCTGCGAGCGCAGTCCCCACTTCCTGGTGACCGTTGCCATGGGGACCGAACTCGTAAAGCCGCCCGCCGGCGTCGTACTCTTCAGCGCCAGCGCCTTCCCGCTGAAGACGGAAGGCTGGCTCCAGCCGGACAACGCATTGCGGATCCGGCGGGACTGGCAGGGAGGGAAGGCGCTTGCGCCTGGTCACATCCGGCGCGTGCCGTCCCATCTGCGGCCGCGCAGGTTGCGGGTGGCCACCAGGGAGGCACCGATGAACAGCACGCCCAGGACCACGGTGGCCACGCCCACGTAGAACCATGCGCCGCGGGTGAAGATCATCAGCGCGGCACCCAGGATGCACAGGCCTTTCGCCGTGATGTCCAAGTACAGCTGTGCCTTTGGAGAAGCCATATCTCCACGATAAGCCCGGCGGTCCGGACTCTCAGTCCGCCCGCTGCCGCCACAGCAGGCTCACGCCGAACGTCACCGCGCACAGGACCAGCATCGCGAGGACCATCCGGGCCCAGCTTCCCTGGTCCACGCCGCCGCCCGCGAAAACGCCGATCATCACGGTGGCGGTGATGGCGCCGACGTACCGGCAGGTCTGGTAGATGCCAGCCGCAACGCCGCGCTCCTGCGGCCGGATGGAAACGAACATGCCCTGGTTGGTGGCGATGCCCACCGTTCCGTAGGGGATGCCCATCAGTGCGGTCAGCACCACCACCAGCGGGATCACCAGCGTGCCGGTCAGCAGCCACATCAGGGCGGCCGCCACGGTAAGGAGGACGACGCCGGCAATCAGCACCCGCCGCACACCGAACTTTCCCATCGCCCTGACGGCCCAAGGCGTAGCCAGGACGGACATGCCCGCGAGCGGCAGCATCAGGAGCCCCACGACGCCGGGATCGTAGCCGCCGGCTTCCTGCAGGAGCTGGGGAAGGCCGAAAAAGACAAAGTAATAGACGCTGCTGAACACCGCAAAAGCCAGGTAGATGAGCATCAGGGGCTTGTTGCGCCCCAGCAGCCTCAGGTCCAGGAAAGGGCGGTTGAAGCGCAGCTCGCGCCAGGCGAAAAGACCGGCGAGCACCGTTCCGGCGGCCAGCATCCACCAGCGGTAGGCGGGAAGGACGTTCAGTGCGGCCATCATCACCAGCAGCAGGGCGGCCACGAACCCGAGAATCCCGGGAATGTCCGAGTCACGCAGCAACTGGGCGAGGCTGCCGCGCTCCCGGGCCTCGTCCCTGGGTGCCGCCTGCCGGACGACCAGCAGCGCGGCCAGCGCCAGCGGGACGTTGACCAGGAACAGGGCCTCCCAGCCCACGAGGCTGACCAGCAGGCCTCCGATCACCGGGCCTACCGCAGCGGCGGAGGTGTTCGCCATCTGGAGCCTGCCCAGCGGACGCGCCGGCTCCACATTTGCCCGGTGCGCGATGGCCCCCACCATCACCACTGCGCTGGGATAGGCGGTGGCCGTTCCGAGCGCCATCACCGCACGGGCCAGGCAGAGCAGGGCGAAGTTCGGGGCAAACGGAGCCAGCGCACATGTCACCGCGACCAAAGCCATGCCAAGCATGAACATGCGCCGCGGCCCGAACCTGTCGGCCAGCCTGCCCATCACGGGCTGGCCTGCGGCAGACGCGAGGTAAAAGGAGGTGACCACCCAGGTGACGGCGGCGACGTCCAGCCCGAAGTCCGCGCGGAGCACCACCAGGGCAACGGCGATCATCGAGGAGTTCAGGGGGTTCAGCGCCGTGCCCAGGCTGAGGCCGGCGACGGCCAGGGCAGTCCGGGGTTTGTTGCTCACGGAAACAGTCTCGCGCACGCGGCGCAGGCTGCGCGAGTTGATGAACTATCCGGCCCGGTTCCCGGGCTGCACCGGCGGGAACAGCGCTTCCTCAACCAGTCCGGTAAGTTCGCGGATGGTGTCGGCCTGCCCTGAGGCTTCCATCCCCTCCGCGTTCTCGGTGTAGATCACCAGGGCAAAGGATGAGCCTCGGTAATCCAGGATGGCGGCGTCGTGAAGGTGCCCGTCGAGCTCCCCGTACTTGTGGAACACCTCGATCCCGGCCTGGGAGCCCGCAGGGATCAGGTCCTCGTTGTTCGTGTCCTGCATGAAGCTGAGCAGTTCCGCGGTGTTCTCCGCATTCAGCAGGTCCCCGGCGTAGAGCTGTTTGAGGACACGGGCCATGTCGGCAGGAGTCAGGAGGTTTTCCTCGGGATCATAAGTGACCCCGATGGAGGAGGCGTAGGCGATCAGCTGGGGATAGCCCACGGCATCCATCAGGAGAAGCCAGGAATCGTTGTTGCTCTGGTTCACCATCGCTTGAAGCTGGAACGCCGCGTCATAGTCGCCCAGGGGGTCGTCGAGGCGCGCCTCCCCCTTTTCCACCAGGCTGTAGTAGGCCGCTGCCGTGAGGATCTTCGCAGTGCTGGCCGCGTTGAAGGCTGCCTGGTCTCCAAACGTCAGCGCCGCATCACCGGACACGTCCGCCAACGCCAGCCCGATCCGGTAGCCGGCCTTGTCCGCGAGCAGGGAATCGATGCGGTCCTGCAGGGAATCCGGGGCCGTGGCAACAGGGTCCGCGGGCGCGGCGACGGGGATCGGTTCGGCCGCAGTCCCTTCAGGCGGAACCGAGCGCTGGACGGCCAGGACGAAGGTGGCAGCTATCACCAGTGCCACGGCACAAAACAGCACCGCAAGCCTGCGCCGTCCCGCGCGACGGGCCGGACGGGGGTCCCTACGGGGGCCCGGCCCGGAGGAAGGCTTCTTCTTGTCCACCGGCATAGGGGCTCCTGTCTGCTTCAACAACCGGGCCTGCATCATGCGGCCCCAGTGCACGCGATGCGATGTTGATTAGACCATTGAAGGTTGGGAGCCCCCTGAAAGCACGCAGGCGCGCCATGTCCCGGCCGGACAGTCCTGTGTGGACTTGCACCGCGCAGGTGCGGTGTTTGTCAGCGGGTGCGGGCAGCCAGCGCGGCGTCCAGGAACTCCAGGTGTGCGGGAGCAACGCGCACCGTGTGATCCGCGTATTCAGGATGCTTGGTGAGGAATTTCTTGATGTAGGGGCACACCGGGACGATTCCCACGCCGGCGCTGACCGTCTCATCCAGGGCTGCGGTGGCGAGCTGGCCCGCCAGCCCTTGGCCGCCGTACTCCTCGTTGATCACCGTATGGTAGAAAATCCGCTGCGGCGAGGCGCCGCCGTCGTAGTCCTTGTACACGGCCTTGCCGATCACGTTGCCGGCGTCGAGGATTTCGAAGCGCCCGCGGCCGGGGTTGTGGCGGACGGTGATGTCACTCAAGGGGGATCTCCTTCTGTGCGGTGTGCACTTCAGCTTAACCTCAGCCGAAGGACGCTTGTTCCCGCACCCATCCCTTGCCGTGACCCCACCGTCCGCCAGTCCGGGGTCAGCTCAGGTAGCCGTTCGGGTTGAGGACATACTTGGTTGCTGCACCCGCGTCGAACTCCGCGTAGCCCTGCGGCGCTTCCTCAAGCGTGATCGCCTTTGCGTTCACGTTCTTGGCGATGTTCACCTTGTCGTTCAGGATGGCCATCATCAGCTGACGGTTGTACTTCATTACCGGGCACTGGCCGGTGGTGAAGCTCAGGGACTTGGCCCAACCGGTGCCCAGGCTCAGGCTCAGCGCGCCCTTCTTGGCGGCCTCGTCGATGCCGCCCGGATCACCGGTCACGTACAGTCCCGGAATGCCCAGCGCACCGCCGGCTGCGGTGATCTCCATCAACGAGTTCAGCACGGTGGCGGGCGCTTCCTCTGCGTCCTTTCCGTGCCCGTGCCCCCGCGCCTCGAAGCCCACTGCATCCACGCCGCAGTCCACTTCGGGCACCCCGAGGATCTGTTCGATCTGCTCCGCCGGGCCTCCCTTGGTGAGGTCCACCGTCTCGCAGCCAAAGCTGCGCGCCCGTGCCAGCCTGTCCTCGTTGAGGTCTCCAACAATCACGACGGCGGCACCCAGCAAATGCGCGCTGGTCGCCGCTGCGAGGCCAACAGGACCGGCTCCGGCCACGTAGACCGTGGAGCCAACGCCCACTCCGGCGCTGACGGCGCCGTGGAACCCGGTGGGGAAGATGTCCGAGAGCATGGCCAGGTCCATGATCTTCTCCATGGCCTGGTCCTTGTCCGGGAACTTCAGCAGGTTCCAGTCGGCATACGGCGCCAGTACGTAGTTCGCCTGGCCGCCCACCCAGCCGCCCATGTCCACGTACCCATAAGCGCTGCCCGGGCGGTCCGGGTTCACGTTCAGGCAGATGCCGGTCTTGCGCTCCTTGCAGTTCCGGCAGCGGCCGCAGGCGATGTTGAACGGCACCGAACAGAGATCGCCGACTTTAATAAACTCCACATCGCGGCCCACCTCCACCACTTCACCGGTGATCTCATGCCCCAGCACCAGGTTGGGCGGGGCGGTGGTGCGTCCGCGGACCATGTGCTGGTCCGAGCCGCAGATGTTGGTGGCCACGGTCTTGAGGATCACTCCGTGATTGACCGGACGGCCCACATTCGCTGGGTTGACGCCCGGCCCGTCCTTGAGTTCAAAACTGGGGTAGTCAATGTCAATCAGTTCAACCTTGCCCGGCTCTTTGTAGGCAACGGCTTTGTTCCCTGTCATCTATCTCTCCTGAAGTCAGGCCTGCCCGGTGGGGCGGCCGTGATTTTGGGTCGTTGATGCTCCCCCGGGCAGGGGCACCGTCCGGTGGCCGACATTCCTGGCGCCTCAACATCAGGGGATATCGGGTCGGAAAGGGTCCAAATGGACGGGGGTCCGCCCAGTCTAAGCACGGCATGGCCGCATATCCAGAGGTTCGGCTCCTAATATCTCCACTCACCGGAATTAGGGGTTCCGGACACCCGGTGACTTCCGCGCCGAACCCTTGTAGTCTCGGCACGGAGAACGTTCCAGCGACCCAACACCGAGCGAAACCAAGGAGTGGACATGCCGGCCAACGAGGACGAAATCCAGATTCTGGACCAGTGGAGCAACCGGCTCGCCCAGGCACTGCAGATCCTGGACCTGAAGGTGGACCACGAGCTGCTCCTGGACCTGGCCCGGAAATCGGCCGACTCTGTCATCCACGCCGCCGCCCCGGTGACCACCTTCATGGTGGGTTACGCGGCAGGGCTGGAAGCCGGGACCGGCAGCGCCGGCAACCGCGATAACGCAGCTGCCGCGGTGGCCAAAGCCGCGGACACGGCCTTCCAGCTGTGCGAGGACGGGCACGACGGCGGGCCCGCCAGCAAGGGCTGGGCGGACACCGCGCAATAGCCGCGCCGCTTCTTATCCCGCGGCCGTGGGCTCCTCACGGAATGCGGCCACGGGCTCAAGCCTGACGATCACGGCCTTGGAGACGGGCGTCTGGCTGCCCTCCGCCACACTTTCCAGCGGCACCAGCACGTTGGCTTCCGGATAGTAGGCGGCAGCGCATCCGCGGGCCGAGGGGTAGGACACCACCCGGTAGTTGCGTAGGACCCGCTCCGCGTTGTCCTCGTAGACACCCCGCACGTCCACGTGCTGCCCGTCTTCTATCCCCAGTTCGGCCAGGTCCGCCGGATTCACGAACACCACCTCGCGGCCCTTCTTGATGCCGCGGTAGCGGTCGTTGTGGCCGTAGATGGTCGTGTTGAACTGGTCGTGCGAGCGCATGCTCTGCAGGATCAGGGTGCCCGCCGGGCGCTCCACATGCTCGAGCTCGTTAACGGTCAGAATTGCCTTGCCAGTGGGCGTGTGGAACGTGCGGGAGTCGCGCGGACCGTTCGGCAGGACAAAGCCGCCCTCCTGCCTGATCTTCCGGTTGTAGTCCTCGCAGCCCACCACCACGTGGGAGATATGCTCGCGGATCAGGTCGTAGTCCTTCTGGAAGCCCGCCCAGTCCGCTGCGATCCGGTCCCCCAGCACCCGCTCCGCCAGCTGGCAGACGATGGCCACCTCCGAGAGCAGGCCGGGAGCCACGGGTTCAACCGTGCCGTGGGAGGCGTGGACGGCGCAGACAGTGTCCTCCACGGACACGAACTGCGGGCCGGACTCCTGCCGGTCGATCTCGGTCCGTCCGAGCGTGGGCAGGATCAACGCCTCAGTGCCTGTGACCGCGTGGGAGTGGTTGAGCTTGGTGGAGATCTGCACGGACAGCTCGGTGCCTTCCATAGCAGCCTCGGCAGCCCTGGTGTCGGACATGGCGCCCACGAAGTTGCCGCCCATGGCGATAAAAACCTTGATCCCGCCGTCGCGCATCTGCCGGATGGTCTCCACCGCGTCCGCGCCATGCGTCCGCGGCGGTTCGAAGCTGAATTCCTTGCCCAGGGCGTCCAGGAAGGCCGGCGGCATCTGTTCCCAGATGCCCATGGTCCGGTCGCCCTGGACATTGCTGTGCCCGCGGATGGGCGAAGCTCCGGCGCCGGGCTTGCCGATGTTGCCGCGCAGCAGCAGGAGGTTGATGATCTCCTTGATGGTGGCCACGGCCTTCTTGTGCTGCGTGATGCCCATGGCCCAGGTGATGATCACCGTCTCCGCGGCGAGGTAACGGGCGGCGAGCTCGTCGATTTCCTCGGTCCGCAGGCCCGTGGCCTCTAGGACTGCGGCCTCGTCCAGTTCCGCAAGGTGCGCCCGGAGCTCCTCAAGCCCCTCGCAGTGTTCCTCAAGGAACTGGTGGTCCAGCACCGTCCCCGGATGGGCGGCCTCGGCATCCAGGACGCGCTTGGACACGGCCTGCAGCAGCGCCATGTCGCCGCCGATCCGCACCTGCAGGAACTGGTCCGCCAGATCCGTGCCGTGGCCGATGATCCCCTTCACCTTTTGCGGGTTCTTGTAGCGCATCAACCCGGCCTCAGGCAGCGGGTTGATCGCCACGATCCGGGCGCCGGCCTCCTTTGCCTCTTCGAGGGCGGTGAGCATGCGGGGGTGGTTGGTGCCCGGGTTCTGTCCCATGATGATGATCAGGTCGGCCTTGGCAAAGTCGTCGTAGGAGACCGTGGCCTTGCCGACGCCGATGGTCTGGCCCATAGCCCAGCCGGAGGACTCGTGGCACATATTGGAGCAGTCCGGCAGGTTGTTGGTGCCGTAGCCGCGGATGAACAGCTGGTACAGGAAGGCGGCCTCGTTGGAGGTCCGGCCGCTGGTGTAGAAGGCTGCCTGGTCCGGGCTGGGCAGGGACTTCAGCTTGTCCGCGATGATCCCGAAGGCTTCGTCCCAGCCCACGGGCCGGTAGTGGTCCTCGCCGGCGGGCTTGTACACGGGTTCCGTCAGGCGCCCCTGCATGCCAAGCCAGTACTCGGACCGCTCCCGCAGCTCGCTGACCGGGTGTTCGGCCCAGAACTCGGACCCTATGACCACCGGCGTGGCCTCCCAGGTCACTGCCTTGGCACCGTTCTCGCAGAATTCGAACGTCTTGCGGTGCCCCGGGTCAGGCCAGGCGCAGCTCATGCAGTCGAACCCGTCCTTCTGGTTCAGCGCCAGCAGGGTCTTCCGCGACCGGTCCAGGCCCATGTGCTTGAGCGCCGGCTGCATGGAATGGTAGACGCCAGGCACGCCGGCGGCCCAGGTCTTCGGATGGCCGCTGACTTCGATCTCGGACTCGTCAGCCTCTTCGACTTCGGGGTTTTTGCGCGTCACTGCTGGTTCTCCTCGCGTTCAGCCGGTACCGGCAACCCTCCGGATGTTCGGGAGGTCCGGGCACTTTCCACACTTGTTCAGGGAAACCGGGAAGTCAAGGAAAACGGCTCCCCGACCGCTCGCTGAGCGGGCGGCCGCCGCGGGCAACGGACGACGCCGGGTCCCGGCCGCGATAGGCTGGTCACCTCGGCTGAAGCAAGCGGCCGCGGGAACCACTCTGCGGAGCGCCTTTGATGTCCGACGACCTTGCCCTCGCCGCCCTCGCGGCGTCCTCCTTTTCCCTCCCCGAGCTGCGGGACGGCCAGCTGGCCGGCATGGCCGCGCTCGCCGGCGGCCGGGACGTCCTGGCGGTGATGCCCACCGGCTATGGAAAATCTGCGATCTACCAGGTCGCGGCACAGTTCCTCCACAACAAGACCGGGCGCCCCGCCGTCGTGGTTTCCCCGCTCATCGCCCTGCAGGAGGACCAGCTCGACGGACTGGCCTCGGACTTGGGGGCGGGTGCCGCCGTCGCCGTCAACTCCTCCCGCAGCGACGCGGAGGTGGAGTCCGCCTGGCAGGCCGTGGAAACCGGCGAGGCAACGTTCCTGTTCCTCGCCCCGGAGCAGCTGGCCAAGCAGAAGACGGTGGACCGCATCGCCGCCCTGGGCATTTCCCTGTTCGTGGTGGACGAGGCCCACTGCGTCTCCTCCTGGGGCCATGATTTCCGCCCCGACTACCTCAGCCTGGGAAACGTCCGCGAACGGCTGGGCAATCCTCCCGTTGCGGCCCTGACCGCCACGGCCTCGCCCCCGGTCCGGGACGAGATCGTGCAGCGGCTGGGCATGAAGGACCCGCTGGTCCTGGTGCACGGCTTCGACCGGCCCAACATCAACCTGGACGTGGTCCGCCACCATGAGGACAAGGGTAAGCGCCAGGCCGTGGTGGAACAGGTGGCGGCGATGGCCCGGGACGGGCAAGGGCTCCTCTACGCCGCCACCCGGAAGGACACCGAAAAGTACGCCGCCAAGCTGGCCAAGGCTGGGCTGCGCGCGGAGGCTTACCACGCCGGCCGCTCCGCCGGGGACCGCGAGCGCATCCACGAGCAGTTCCTGGACGACCAGCTCGACGTCGTGGTGGCCACCACCGCGTTCGGCATGGGAATCGACAAGCCCAATGTGCGCTTCGTGGTCCACGCGGACATTCCCGAGTCGCTGGATTCCTACTACCAGGAGATCGGCCGGGCCGGGCGTGACGGCGAGCCGGCTTCGGCCGTGCTGCACTACCGGTCGGAGGATCTGGGCCTGCGGAAGTTCTTCGCAACGCACTCCCCCGATCCTGAATCGCTCCTGGCCGTTTTGAAGGTGCTGAAGGCCGCGGGAGCGCCGGCGCCGAAATCGTCCCTGGCGGAGCTCACCGGCTTTCCCGCCCGGCGCATCACCTCCCTGGTGAACCAGCTGGAGGAGACCGGCGCCGTCACCTCCGGCAGGCGCGGTGTCCGTCTGGTTTCGAAGGCGAAGCCGTCCGCGCTGGTGGAGGACGCCGTCGAACTCGCCGAGGCCCGGCAGCGCGTGGACCAGTCCAGGCTCACCATGATGCGCGGCTACGCCGAGACGGACGGCTGCCGGCGGCAGTTCCTGCTGGGCTACTTCGGCGAGGACCTGCCTGAACCGTGCGGAAACTGCGACGCGTGCGCGGACGCTGCCGCGAAGGGGCCGGCGCTCCACTCAAGGGACGACGACGACGGCGGCACGGCTTCCGGCGGCCAGGCGGAGGAACGGTTCCCGCTCCAGTCCGCCGTGGTCCACAAGGAGTGGGGGCCGGGGCTGGTGATGCGGCACGAGGATGACGTGATGACCGTGCTGTTTGAACAGGAGGGCTACAAGACCCTCTCGCGGACCGCTGTGGTGGAACACGAACTCCTCAAGCCGGCATAGGTGGGTAGGCTGGGAAGAGACTCCAACGAAAGGCCCGCCGCGTGGAAGTACCTTCTTATGTCTGGACGCTGACCGTCATTGGGATCGTGGGCCTGCTGGTCTTCGATTTCTTTTTCCACGTCCGCAAGGCGCACACGCCCTCGCTTAAGGAAGCGGCTGTGTGGTCTGCCCTGTATGTGGGGATCGCACTGCTGTTTGGGCTCGGCGTGCTGCTGTTCGGCGGGCCCACCATGGGCACCGAATACTTTGCCGGATACATCACGGAGAAGGCACTGTCCGTGGACAACCTCTTCGTCTTCCTCATCATCATGGCGAGCTTCCGGGTGCCCCGCGCGGACCAGCAGAAGGTGCTGCTGTTCGGCATCGTCTTTTCGCTGATCGCCCGTACCGCGTTCATTTTCCTGGGTGCGGCCCTGATCAACAGCTTCGCGTGGGTGTTCTACATCTTCGGGCTGATCCTGCTCATAACCGCCGGCAACCTCCTCAAGCCGGACAGCCACGACGACGACACCGAGGGCCTGGTGGTCCGGCTCGCCAAGAAGTTCCTGCCGGCGTCGGAACACTACGACGGCGACAAGCTCTTCACCATGCAGGACGGCAAGCGCGTCCTCACCCCGATGCTCCTGGTGATGGTGGCGATCGGCGGCACGGACATCCTGTTTGCGCTGGACTCCATCCCGGCGATCTTCGGCCTGACCCAGAACGTGTTCATCGTGTTCACGGCCACGGCGTTCTCCCTGATGGGCCTGCGGCAGCTGTTCTTCCTGATCGACGGCCTGCTGGACCGACTGATCTTCCTCTCCTACGGCCTGGCCGTCATCCTGGGGTTCATCGGCGTGAAGCTCATCCTGCACGCGCTGCATGAGAACACCCTGCCGTTCATCAACGACGGCGAGCACGTGAACGTGGTGGAGGTCAGCACGGGGGTGTCCCTGAGCGTGATCCTGGGCGTCCTGGTGGTCACGGTCCTGGCGTCCATCTTCAGCCCCAAGGGCAAGGCCAAGAACGCCGTTTCCGGGGCCCGGCGGCATGCTGTTGAGTACCTGGACCTCAACTACGAGACGGACATGAACGAGCGGGACAAGATTTTCGCCGCGATGTGCCGCGAGGAGGACCAGATCCGCAAGCTGCCGGAGAAGTACAAGCGGCTCATCCGGAACGAAACCGAGTTCATGGACCTGCTGCGCTCCGCGCACGCCGAGCATGACAAAGCCCAGGTGCGGGCGGCCGCGGAGGGCTGACCCAACTGGGTAGCGCCAAGTGTCGTTTTGGGGGCTCAGAACGACACTTGGCGCTACCTACATTTGGGGCCCGGCTGTTTGTCGGTGCCTCTTGCTAGCTTTGGTTCAGGGCCAGGGAAATCCTCCTCCGGCCCGGCGATTGACGGCCCGGCTGTCGATGGGGAGGCCCCGTGTTCTTGCTCGAAGCTGCTGCCGCTGGCGCGCCGCCGGACCTGGTCTTTTCCGCCAGTGACCTTGTGGCTGCCAGCGAGTGTGAATACCGCACGCTCCGGATCCTCGACGAAAAGCTGGGCCGTTCCCCGAAGGCGGTGTTCCCTGCAGACGAGATGCAGGTCCGCGCCGGCAGGCTGGGCGACCGGCACGAGCAGACCGTCCTGGCCAGCCTGGTTGCCAAGTACGGCGAATGGGATGCCAGCAGGGGTGCCGGCGTGTACTCCCTTGACCGCGGCCAGAACGTGCGCGGGGAACTGCAGGCCAAGCATGCCGAAACGGAGCTCGCCCTGCGGTCCGGGGCGGACGTGGTCTTCCAGGCCACCTTCTTTGACGGTGAGTTCCTGGGCTACGCGGATTTCCTGGTCAACGAGGCCGCAGGCACCGGAACTCCCGGCCGGTACGAGGTCTGGGACACGAAGCTTGCCCGGCACGCGAAAGTCGGCGCCCTGCTGCAGCTTGCGGCTTACGGGGACCAGCTGCTGGGGATGGGCCTCAAGCCCTCGCCGGTGGTCACCCTGGTGCTGGGCACGCGCATAGGTGAGGACTGGCTCCGCAGCAGCCATTCCCTTCCGGACCTGTTGCCGGTGTTCCGGGAACGACGGCGGCGCTTCCGCCAGCTGACAGGGCAGCACCGGGAAGCAGACGGCCCGGTCCAGTGGCAGCAGCCAGGGATTGTCCACTGCGGCCGGTGTGATTACTGCGCCGAGCAGGTGCAGCTGCACCGGGACCTGCTGATGGTGGCGGGGATGTCCGTGGTGCAGCGGAAGAAACTGCACGCCGCCGGCATCACCACCATCGAGGAACTAGCCGCCATGCCTGCCGGAGACGCCCGGAATTCCGTCGCACGGCTCCGCTCGCAGGCGCGCATGCAGCTGGGGCTGGACGCTGCCGCGGGCTCCCGGACGTTCACCAAGGACGGCCAGCCACACACCGTCTCGTTCATTGTCCTGCCCGGGAACACCATCGGCGCACTCCCGCCACCCAGCCCCGGGGACATCTTCTTCGACTTCGAGGGAGACCCCCTCTGGCAAGATCCTGCAACCGGAGCCTGGGGCATCGAGTACCTGTTCGGCGTGGTCGAGGCACCCGCTCCGGACCATCACGGGGAGCCTGTGTTCCGTCCGTTCTGGGCGCACTCCCGGTCCGGGGAGCGCCGCGCCTTCCTGGATTTCCTCGCGTATGTGGAGGAACGCCGGGCACGCCATCCGGACATGCACGTGTACCACTACGCGGCCTATGAAAAGACGGCGCTCCGCAACCTTTCCCTGGCGCACCAGGCCGGGGAAGAGACAGTGGACAGCTGGCTCCGGGAAGGCCTGCTGGTGGACCTTTACGCCACCGTCCGGCATTCGCTGCGCATTTCCGAGCCCTCCTACTCCATCAAGAAACTCGAACCGCTCTACATGGGCGGCAACCTGCGCTCGGGGGACGTGAAAGACGCCGGGGCCTCCGTGGTGGCCTACGCCGCCTACTGCGCGGCCCGGGATTCGGGCCGTCTGGACGAGGCGGACAAGGTCCTGGCCTCCATTTCGGACTACAACCAGTACGACTGCCTGTCCACGCTGCGGCTCCGGGACTGGCTGCTGGAGGTCGGTGCCCAGGCCGCCGCCGCGGACGCCCAGGAAACACCCGGCGGGCAGGCCGCTGCGCCCGCGGCATCCCCGGTGCGCCAGGGTGAAACCGGAGGCCAGCCGGCGCCGGAACAGCGGGCAGCCCCCGAGGAAACTCCAGCGGAGGCCAGGCTGCGGGAGTACCTGGCCAGCCTCCCGGACAACCGCCCCTGGACCGACGACGAACGCGCCATCGCGATGGTGGCGGCCGCCACCGGATACCACCGCCGGGAGCGCAAGCAGTTCTGGTGGCAGCACTTCGACCGGGTGGAAGCTCCGCTCGAGAACTGGGCTGACCAACGGAACGTGTTCGTGGTGTCCTCCGCCGAGGTCACCTCCGACTGGGCCCTGGCCAAACCCCGTGAACGTATGCGCACCCGGGTACTCCGACTCCGGGGCACCATGACCGAGGGATCCGATTTCCGCGCGGACTCCACCTGGTGCCGGCTCTACGATGCACCGCCGCCGGACGGCATGGCCGCCCCGGATGCCGCCCCCGGCGCACGGGCCTACTCCTTTGGGACCAGGATCAGCGAGCTTGCCCCGGCCCCTGACAACCCGGAACACACCATCATCACCATCGCTGAGCGCGAGTCGGGGAAGGTTGCCGCCTACCCGCACCTGCCTGTGGCACTGACAGAGGACCAGCCGCTGGCCACCGCGAGCATCGAGGCTGCAATCGCCGAGATCGCCGCTGCCGTGGGAGCGTCCCTGCCGTCCATGCCCGCCCAATCCGGGCTGGACATCCTGCGCAAGCGGGCGCCGCGCTTCCGCACCCTGGAAGGGCCGGTGGACGTACCCCATGACACCGAGGGCGCCGCGGACTACGCCACCGCCATCACTGCCTCACTCCGGGACCTCGACCATTCCTACCTCGCCGTGCAGGGCCCGCCGGGCACGGGAAAGACCTATGTCGGTGCCCACGTCATCGGCCGGCTGGTGAAGGAGGGCTGGAAGATCGGCGTGGTGGGCCAGTCGCACAACGTGGTGGAGAACCTGCTCTGCTGCGCCATCGCCACCGGCGGCGTCAACCCCGCGGTGGTGGCCAAGAAGCTGGCATCCCCGCACGACGTTCCCTGGAAGTCGTGCGGGGAAGGCGACGTCGCCCGGCTGCTCGCGGCCTCCGGCGGCTGCCTGGTGGGCGGCACGGCGTGGACCATGACCGGGAAGGAAGTCTCCGCCGGTTCCCTGGATCTGCTGGTGATCGATGAAGCCGGCCAGTTCTCGCTGGCCAACACCCTGGCTGTTTCCCGGGCAGCCAAGCGGCTGCTCCTGCTCGGCGATCCGCAGCAGCTTCCGCAGGTGACCCAGGGTGCGCACCCGGAACCCGTGGACGAGTCGGCGCTGGGATGGCTGGCCGCCGGTCACGCCACCCTGCCCGCCGCACTCGGCTACTTCCTTGCCGACACCTGGCGCATGCATCCGGACCTGTGCCGCGCAGTCTCCACACTCAGCTACGAAGGAAAGCTGCAGTCCGCCCCAGCGGCATCGCAACGGAAGCTGGAGGAGCTGCCGCCCGGCGTCGAAACTGTTTTTGTGGAGCACACCGGCAACACCACGGCGTCCCAGGAAGAGGCGGCGGAGGTGGTCCGGCAGGCACGGCGGCACCTTGGCCTGAAATGGAAGCCGGGGGCTGAGAGCGAGGCACGGCCGCTGGACCAGCAAGACCTGCTGGTGGTGGCCGCCTACAACGCCCAGGTCCACCTCATCCGGAAATCCCTGGAAGAAGCCGGGCTGCCGGACGTCCGGGTGGGAACCGTGGACAAGTTCCAGGGCCAGGAAGCACCCGTTGTTCTCGTGTCCATGGCCTGCTCAGCCGTGGCCGAGGCACCGCGGGGAGCAGAATTCCTGCTCAACAGGAACCGGATCAATGTGGCCGTATCACGCGGGCAATGGAGGGCAGTGATTATCCGCTCCCCCGAGCTCACCAGTTACATGCCGCACAAGCCCGCAGCACTGGAAGAGCTGGGTGCCTTTATCGGCCTCAGCCCGCGGGAGTAAGCCGGGAACAGGTCAGCGCGCCCGGAAGCCGCGGAAGTTGCCCTCAGCGGCGGAAATGGAGTCCTCCACGCGCTCCACCCGCCCCGGGGTGCGCTCTGAGTTCAGCCAGGTCCGGAGCTCGTTGATCTTCCACTGAGGCCCCTCGGCAACCAAGGCGACCGAGCCGTCAGCGAGGTTCTCCACCTCGCCGGTCAGGCCAAGCTCCTCCGCTTTGCCCTTGGTCCAGTAGCGGAACCCCACGCCCTGCACCACGCCAAAGACCCGGGCGGTCAACCGCACCGCTTCCGCGTCAGATGGACCCGTTGCGCCGGGAGAAGCCGCACCACCAGGAGAAGCCGCACCACCAGGAGAAGCCGCCCCGCCAGGAGAAGCCGCCCCGCCAGGAGAAGCCGCGCCGCGGGAAGGATCGGGCGCCCCGGATGACGGACCTGCGTGCCTGGCCAACGTGCCTCCCCTCCGTCAGCGCCGTCCCCGCCCAACTAGGTAGCAGTAAGTGTCGTTTTGAGCGTTCAGAACGACACTTGGCGCTACCTAGTTGGGCGGGAGGGCGACCCGTTAGTTGATGGTGATATCGCGGGTGCTGTGGTTGTACCGGATGGTGACCGGACCGCCGGCGTGGTGCAGCTCGTGGTTGGGGCCGTCGAAGGCGCCGAACGCACCGTAGTTCTCGTCCCAGGACCGGTTGAGGGCGATCTTGAAGGTGTAGAAACCGGCCGGCAGTTCCGCACTCTTCTTCCAGAGCTGGTCCAGGAAGTCGAACTCCATCTGCGCTTCGTCGTACTGCGGAGCCCAGTTCTCCGGAGCGCCCAGGATGGTGTTGAAGTCGCCCGCAACAGCCACAGCTTCGGGCTGCGGGTGGGTCTCGACATCCGCGTCCTCGAACAGCCCGGCTGCCGCGGGAGCAGCGGTGTCCGTGGCCTTGGCAGGGGCCTTGCCCTTGCGCACTGCCTTCACAACGGGCTCGACGGCGTCCTCGAGCACCTTGGCTGCCTTGCCCACGGCGGCAGCGGCCTTCTTCGCGGGGGTCTTCTTGGCGGGCTTCTTGGTTTCGCCAGCTGCGGCGGCCGCGGCTGCAGGCGCTGCCGCCTCGGGGACCGCCGTGGTCCTGCGGACAAAGCCCTCGGGAGCGGTGGGCACCTGGACGTCGGCAGGCACCGGAGTGCCGGCGTCGAGCGCGGTGGCGAAGGAAACGGCGTCCGGGAAGGCAACCGTGGCGCGCATGCCTTCGTCAGTGATGGTCCAGCCGGAGCGGCCCTTGACCAGCCAGCCGGCCTTGACCAGCTTCGCCGTAGCTGAGGTGAGCGTCTTGTGCCCGCGGGGAATCCCGCCGCTGAGCAGTTCGGCTTCGTGCTCGTTGAACGGCACGCGTGCCGTAGCCTCCGCGAGGACCTGCCCCGCGTTCAGTGCATCGCCTGACCACACGCCTTCGGTCAGGACATCCAGCACGGTCTTGAGGCGAAGGAAGGTGTTTTCTGCGGTGGACTTGGCCATGATTCCCCTTTATAAAAGCGATCGGTCTTAGGCATCTTGCCAACTGCCGGTTAAATCGCGCGACTTGAAATGGTTAACACTGCGTGTCGTGACCGACTATTAAGCGGACGTCCCAACAAGTGAGGCTGAGGTCTCGGGAAACGGGCTGACTGCACAACCCTTGAGCGCTGACATGGGTGCGACATTGCACTTCCCAGACACGCCTGCGGCCTCCATATTAGCGGGATTAATCAGCTGCTGTTGGCTGGGACACGTTAAGGACCCGCCACTTCCCCGCTGTTCAGCTCCTCCAGCAGTTCCGCCTTCCGTTCCTCGGAGGCGAAGGACGAATGGATCGAGTTCGCTGCAAGCCGCGCCTTGTCGAAATCCGAGAGCTCGAACACCGCCGCCAACTGGGCGAAGTTGTCGTCCACATAGCCGCCAAAATATGCAGGATCGTCCGAGTTGACGGACACGTTCAGCCCCGCCGCGAGCATGGCCGGCAACGGATGGTCCGCGAGGGTGTCCACGGCCCGCAGCCGGACGTTGGACAGCGGGCAGACGGTAAGCGGGATCCGCGCATCCACCAGGCGCTCCACCAGATCCGGATCCTCCATGCAGCGGATGCCGTGGTCGATGCGCTCCACGCCCAGGATGTCCAGGGCCTCGATGATGTACGACGGCGGTCCCTCCTCGCCCGCGTGCGCCGTCAGCCGCAGGCCTGCCTCGCGCGCCTTGTCATAGAGCCGCTCGAACTTCGACGGCGGATTGCCCACCTCGGCGGAGTCCAGGCCGACGGCGGCGATGGGTGCGTTCATGGCCAGCAGGCCGTCCAGCACCTCAAGGGCGGACTCCTCGGAAAGATCCCGCAGGAAGGCGGCGATCAGCAGGGTGGAAATCCCAAACTCCTCCTGCGATGTCGCCAGGACGGACGCAACCCCGTTGACGCAGGCCTGCAGGGAAATCCCGCGGGAGAGGTGGGCTTGCGGGTCCATCATGATCTCGGCGTGCCGGACCCCGGCAGCGGCCGCGCGCTCAAGGTAGGCCCGGGTCATGTCGGCGAAGTCCTGTTCGGTCTGCAGGACGGCCATGTTCGCGTAGTACAGATCCAGGAATGACTGCAGGTCGGTGAATTCGTACTTTTCCCGGAGCTCGTCCAGGCCTGAATACGGGAGGGCGATGCCGTTCCGCCCGGCCAGCTCAAAGATCAGTTCGGGCTGGAGGGTCCCCTCGATGTGAAGGTGCAGCTCGGCCACCGGAAGGATCCGGGCCGGAACCTCCAGGCCAGCTGCGTCCGGTTCTGTTTCAGGCACGGCGGTGCCGCCCGCAAAGTTATCCATCGGGTCAGGATAATGCCCGGGGCCCGAATCGACACTAGAGTCGGACCAATGCAGAACGCCCAGCACGCTGATGACCTGCAGTACCCGGCTCCTGCCGCTTCCGCCGACGGTTTCGTCCGGGTCCGGGGGGCCCGCGAAAACAACCTAAGAAACGTGGATGTGGATGTGCCGCGCGACGCAATCGTGGCGTTCACCGGCGTCTCCGGCTCCGGCAAGTCCTCACTGGCGTTCGGCACCATCTATGCCGAGGCGCAGCGGCGGTACTTCGAATCCGTGGCCCCGTACGCGCGCCGCCTCATCCAGCAGGGGCACAATCCGAAGGTGGAACTGATCAGCGGGCTGCCACCCGCCGTCGCGCTTCAACAGCGCCGCGGCGCGCCCAGCAGCAGGTCAACCGTAGGCACTGTCACCACGCTCTCTAACTCGTTGCGCATGCTGTTCTCAAGAGCCGGAACATACCCGGCAGGCTCCACCCAGCTGGATTCAGACGCCTTCTCCCCCAATACGGCTGCCGGCGCCTGCCGGGAATGCCATGGGCTGGGCATTGCGCACACCGTCAGCGAATCCTCCCTGGTCCCGGACCCGTCCCTCAGCATCCGCGACGGCGCCATCGCGGCCTGGCCCGGCGCCTGGCAGGGTAAGAACCTCCGGGACATCCTCACCCACCTGGGCTACGACGTCGACGTCCCCTGGCGCAAGCTGCCCAGGAAACACCGCGACTGGATCCTGTTCACGGAGGAGCAGCCGGTGGTGGAGGTGACTCCGCAGCGTGACCGCGTGGCCAAACCGTACAAGGGGCGGTTCTGGAGCGCCAGGAGCTATGTCCTCCACACGCTGGCCGATTCGCAGAGTGCCTCAATGCGCGAGCGAGTGCTGGCCTACATGGAGTCCGGGCCGTGCCCGCGCTGTTCGGGGACGGGGCTGGTGCCGGAGGCCCTGGCTGTGACCTTCGGGGGCAGGACCATCGCCGAACTCAACCGGCTTCCCATGGTGGAGCTCGCGGAGGCCGTCCGTCCCACCGCTGGATTGGACGACGCCGGCACGGCCTCCCGGAGGCAGCTTTCCGGGGAGTCCAACGAGGTAGCGGTGGCCATCACCCGGGACCTGCTCCAGCGGATCACTGTCCTGCTGGACCTCGGACTCGGCTACCTGGCGCTCGGCCGCGCCACCCCCACCCTGTCGCCGGGCGAGATGCAGCGGCTCAGGATCGCCACGCAGCTGCGGTCCGGCCTGTTCGGCGTGATCTACGTGCTTGATGAGCCCTCCGCGGGGCTTCATCCCGCCGACGCAGAGCCGCTGCTGGAGGTGCTGGAGCAGCTGAAATCGTCCGGCAACTCCGTATTTGTGGTGGAACACAACATGGACGTGGTGCGCAGGGCCGACTGGTTGGTGGACGTGGGCCCGCGCGCCGGCGAGGGCGGCGGCGAAGTGCTGTACAGCGGACCCGTCGGCGGCCTCGCCGGGATTGAGGCGTCAGTCACCAGGCCTTTCCTGTTCGACGACGGCGGGCACGTCCCCGCGGGCGGTGCCGGTACCAGCCGGGCCAGGGAGCCGAAGGAGTGGCTGGAACTGACGGACATCCGCCGGCACAACCTGCGGGGACTGGACGCAGAGTTCCCGTTGGGCGTGCTCACGGCAGTCACAGGTGTTTCCGGCTCCGGCAAGTCCACTCTGGTGGGCAAAGTCCTGGGCGAGGTGGTGGCCGCCGGTCTCAAAACCCCGGTGGAGCAGGACGAACCTGCGGAACCACTGGAGCTGGGAAGCGTCATGGGCAACCACGGCATCGACCGGCTGGTCACCGTGGACCAGAAGCCCATCGGCCGGACCCCGCGGTCCAACCTGGCCACCTACACCGGGCTTTTCGACGCCGTCCGAAAGGAGTTCGCCGCAACGGACCACGCCAGGGACCGCGGCTTCGGTGCCGGAAGGTTCTCCTTCAACGTGGCTGGCGGGCGCTGTGAAACGTGCCAGGGAGAGGGATTTGTGGCCGTCGAACTCCTCTTCCTTCCCGGCAGCTACGGCCCGTGCCCTGAGTGCGCGGGCTCCCGGTACAACCCGGAAACGCTTGAGGTGCTGTACCGGGGCCTGAATGTGGCCGAGGTCCTGGCGCTGACGGTGGACGCCGCCTCCGAATTCCTGGCCGGCATCCCCGCTGCGGCGCGGAGCCTCACAAGCCTGAAGGACGTGGGTCTTGGCTACTTGCGGCTGGGGCAGCCGGCCACCGAACTCTCCGGCGGCGAGGCGCAGCGCATCAAACTGGCTACTGAGCTGCAACGGGCACAGCGCGGCCACAGCGTCTACCTCCTGGATGAGCCGACCACCGGACTGCACCCCGCCGACGTGCAACTCCTGATGGCCCAGCTCCACGGCCTGGTGGACGCCGGAAATTCGGTGGTGGTGGTTGAGCACGACATGGCCGTGGTTGCCGGAGCCGACTGGGTCATCGACCTCGGGCCGTCAGGAGGGGACAAGGGCGGGCAGATCATGGCGGCCGGGACGCCTGCCGCCGTCGCCCGCTCCACCCGCAGCCGCACCGCTCCCTACCTGGCCGCTGCGCTCGGTCAGGCAACCACCAGCTAACACCCAGAAAAATTTCGATTTGATAACGCCCCGGTGATGTCCTAGCGTGAAAAGCATGCCCGCTGCCGGCGGGCCAGGAATGCCCGGTGCTGCCTCCACCACAACTGCCCAGCAGGCAGCCACCGAAATTGACCTCTATTCGTCAGGGGCGGGCAGTGGCGCGATGATCTCCGGGGACGGAACCAGCGCAGGTGGCCTTCAGGAGCATCACCATCATGAAAAACACCAAATTCCGTACTGCCGCGCGCCGCGGAGCCACTGTAGCCGCCATCTCCGCGGCAGGCCTGGCACTCTCAGCCACGGCGGCTAATGCCACCACCAGCACCTCCACCTGGGATGCCCTGGCGCAGTGTGAGAGCGGCGGCAACTGGGCCATCAACACCGGAAACGGCTACTCCGGCGGCCTGCAGTTCAGCCCCACCACCTGGGCCGCCTATGGGGGCACGGGTTCAGCGGCCGATGCCAGCCGCGAGCAGCAGATCGCCGTGGCGGAGCAGGTCCAGGCCTCGCAGGGCTGGGGTGCCTGGCCGTCCTGCGCTGCGCAGCTGGGCCTCAGCGGCGGCGCAACCGGCGCAGTCCAGGCGGCGCCCGTCCAGAGCGCTCCCGGGCAGGCGGCGCCTGTCCAGGCCGCTCCCGTCCAGGCCGCGCAAAGCGCGCCGGTTGCCCAGGCGCCGGCAGCCAAGCACGTGACCGCAGTGGCCCTGAGCGGCGAAACCTACACGCTGCAGGCAGGGGACACCCTGAGCATTGTGGCCGAGAAGCTTGGCGTCCAGGGCGGCTGGCAGCACCTTGCCGATGCCAACCTGGACACCATCGCCGATCCCAACCTCGTATTCGAGGGACAGGTCATCCAGCTCCCCGCATAGTGATTGCGCAGGCCTGGCGGCTGTTGTCGCCGCCGGGCCAGCCACCGCGAGGCGGCAGCCGAAGGGCACCACAGACAGGTCGGCGATAGACAAATTCCGTTGACCAAAAACGACGCCGGCACGCCCCCAAAAGGGGCGTGCCGGCGTCGTTCCTTAATCCTTGAAGGGACTGCCGGGCGGTCAGCCGGCGGCGGGAATTTCCCGCACGATCCGTACCTTCCACGCCTTGTCATCGCTGGTGTCCAGCAGGGCGACGGTGCCATGGGCCAGGTTGAGGGCGACGCGCTTCGCGGCGAGCAGTTCCAGGTACAGGTGCTCGTTCATGCGTGCGGGGGTGTCGATCATGTACTTCACGGCGTCGCGCACCTTGCGGTAGTTGACGCTGCGTTCCCGGTGCATGTGCAACTCCAGGGCCGAGCGCTGCTTCAGCCGCGGCTCGTGGCGGTTCAGCCACGAAACAGCCGCGTGCACGGCCACCACGAGGGTGAGCGATACGGCGTAGATCCACCAGCCGCTGGAGAGCAGGAACAGCGGCAGGTTTCCGATGGCTACGATCGCGATCACAATGCGGAGAGCGGCGATCCGGCGCATCGTCCGGGCGACTGCAGCCACGCCGTCGCGGAAGCGGTGCTGCTCTTTGCGCGCTGCAGCAGGATCGATGGTGAACTCGTCAAGGACCAGGATGCCCTTTGCTTCCGGGCTGAGCATCTGCCCGTAGCGGGGCATGGAGGCTGGGGTGTTTCCGGTGGTTTTTTCAACAGTTGATGTCATGAGAGGGCTTCCAAAAGGCTGGGGTGGTTGCGGTGATCTTAGTGCGTGGAGGCCCCCGGCGTATGCATGCGTCCACGATGTGAACACCACCGGCCTGCGTGTGTGGTCCGGGGCACTGCAATTGGCACATCCGCCAGGTGCCGTCAGACTGAAGGGATGCAAACCTTCCTCCCGTACCCCGATTTCCAGCAGAGCGCCGCCGCCCTGGACACCGCCAGGCTGGGCAAGCAGCGCGTCGAGGCGCTGCAGGCACTCCGTTCCCTGGTGCTGCCGGGATACGGCTGGCAGACCCACCCGGCGATCCGGATGTGGATGGGCTATGTGCCGGCCCTGACCATGTACGGCCTGGCAATGGTGGACGAATGGACCAAGCGCGGCCACCCGGACAACACCCGGGCGAACATCACCGAGTTTGCACCACAAGCCGCCCACCCGGACTATGCGGCGAAGATTCCGCTTCCGCCTTGGCTTGGGGATGCAGATTTCCACCTCAGCCACCGCTCCAAGCTGGTGCGCAAGGAGCCGAAGTTCTACAGCCCGGTATTCACGGATGCGATCCCCGAAATGGACTACATCTGGCCGGAGCCCAGGCATGAGTTCCTCCCGCAGGAGCCGGAAGGCGACATTCTGTGGATCCTCCGTTCCCCGCACCACGACGTCGATCCCCAGACATTGACCACCGTGGCGCTTCCGCCGGTGAACCGGAGCTCCGCTGCGGAGGCGGCTCCTGGCGACGACGGCTACTCCCCTGTCTTCCTCGACGACGGGTCCCGCCGCCCTTCCCGGCAGTCCCGGAAGGCACCGCCCAAGCAGCTGGTCAAGAAACCAACCCGCAAGCGCCTGGCGCAGGAGGAAGCATTCTCCACACTGCCGGGCAAAACGCCGTTGGCCGTTCCGTTCGAGCACGGCCACAAGTTCGCGGTGGGACAGGTGGTGGGCCGGCCCATCACGCTGGAGGACGGCAGGTTCGGCAGGAACTTCACCGTCACCGAGATCATCGACCGCTCCGCTTTTGCCTACCCCGCCCTGCTCCAGGACCCCAGGGTGTTCTTCCCGGTGGAGGCGCCGTAACCCATGACCATCCTGTTAGCCGGCTGCGGTGACCTGGGGACCGAGGCCGGGCTGCGGTTCCATGCCCTTGGCCACCACGTGGTGGGCTGGCGGCGTTCCCCCGCCAAACTGCCGGCCGCGATCGAAGGTGCAGCGGCGGACCTGGGCGCACCCGACCTGCCGCGCGTCCCGGCGGACACCACCGCCGTCGTCATTGCCGTGGCTGCCGACTCGCCGACGGAAGAGGCCTACCGGTCCGCCTATGTTGGCGGCCTCAGCCATGTGCTGGACGCCTTGGAGCGCGACGGCGTGAGGCCCCAGCGGGTGCTTTTCGTTTCCTCGACGGCGGTGTACGGCGATGCCGGCGGCGGCTGGGTGGATGAAAGCACGCCTCCCCGCCCCGCTGGATTCTCGGGGCGCATCCTGCTGGAGGCGGAGCAGCTGCTGGAATCCAGGTTCAGCGGAACGGCAACCACTGCCACGTCCCTCCGGCTGGGCGGCATCTACGGACCCGGCCGCACGCGCCTGATCGACCAGGTCCGCGGCGGTACCGCGGTGGTACCGGACGATGCCAGGTACACCAACCGCATCCACCGCGACGACGCTGCTGCCGCCATCGTGCACCTGGCCACCATGCCTCACGAACCGGCCCCCGTTTACGTGGGCGTGGACAACGACCCCGCCGATCTGGGCACAGTGCTGCGCTTCCTGGCCGCGGAGCTGGGGCTGGCGGAGCCGCCAGTGGGCGATGCCGGGCCCGCACGGGGCGGCAATAAGCGCTGCCGGAACAAACTGCTGCGCAGCACGGGATTTGAATTCGCGTTTCCCTCGTTCCGTGAGGGCTACCGGGACATCCTCGCCGGCAACGGGGTACGCCACCCCTAGCCTGGGGCCGCGCACCGCCGTCTGCGCTTAGGCTGGCTGCTTGGGCCCAGGACGAAGAGGAAGGCGTGGACCATGGATTTTCGGCACATCATTGAAACGGTTGGCGAGTTTGTCGACTTTGCCGGGGTGGCCGTGATGGTGATCGGGGCGCTTGTTTCCATCCCCCTCGCGTTGCGCGGCCACCAGCCCCGCAAACTGCCCGCCGGCGCGGAGAAGCTGACCTTGTACCGTTCCTACCGGCAGCTGCTGGGCAGGTCCATCCTTCTGGGCCTCGAGCTGCTGGTGGCCGCCGACATCATCCGCACCGTCGCTGTCACCCCGACCTTCGAAAGCGTCGGGGTCCTGGCCGTCATTGTGCTGATCCGGACATTCCTCAGTTTCTCGCTGGAGCTGGAAATCACCGGCCGCTGGCCGTGGCAGAAAGAGTCCCGGGAGTCCGCCGATCCTGCCGGGGCCCCCGCAAGCTAGAAAGGCAGAGTCCCGTCCAGTGGCCTCCGGTAGGCTTCGCACGTGGATCACCGCTCGAACGCCGCGGACCTCTGGCCCTCCCCGCCCGAACTGCCGCCGCCCTGCATCATGGACCAGCAGTGGAGAGACGCCATATTCCTGCACTGGCGCATCCCTGAAAACGAGGCTGCCCGTTTCATGCCGCCCGGAGTGCAGCCGGACCTCTTCGACGGCAGTACGTGGGTTGGTCTTATCGCTTTCCGGATGAGGAACGCCGGAGTCGGACGCGGTCCCGGGATCCCGTACTTGGGCAGCTTCAATGAGGTCAACGTGCGCCTCTATTCGAGGGAACCCGACGGCACCCGGGGCGTGGTCTTCCTGAGCCTGGACGCTGACCGGCTGCCGGTGGTCCTGGCGGCGCGGGCGGCCGGCATCCCCTACGTGTGGTCGCGAATCCGCTCTTCCCAGCCCTGGCCGGCGCCGGGCAATGAAACGCTCGGCTATTCCGTCAGGCGTTTCAGGCAAGGAGCCCGGAGCAGCTTTGCCGTGGTACCCCAGTCCGGGCCCGCCGTCGAGGACCCGTTATCGGTCTTCCTCACGGCGAGGTTTGGCATGCACGGCGCATTCCGGGGACGGAGCATCTACATTCCCAACACCCATCAACCATGGCCGCTGTACTCTGCCAGGCTGGACCATCTACAGGACGAACTGATTGGGTCTGCGGGGATCAGCGTGGGCGGTCCGCCCGAATCGGTCCTGTTTTCACCAGGGGTGCGGACCCAGTTCGGGCGGCCGAGGCTGGTAGGTAGCCTCGGCCAACCGCCGGTGGCTTAGGCGTCCTGCCAGCCCCGGCCTTCGCTGAACGTGGCCACAAGCGTGCCCACGCCAGCCTGCAGGGAGTTGGACGGGTCAAAGTAAAGGGAAGCTTCGGAGGCACGGCTGTGGGTTATGAGCTGCTCCGCTTCAAGCTTTGCCTCCGGCACGGTTGCCCCGACGATCCCTGTCCTGGCCGGAAGTTCCGGGGTGTGCACCACCTCCGCGTTGGTCTCGGAGAGCGGAATGGTGGTGCCGGTGTTGATCTCATCGTAGGGGAACTCAAACTCGGCATCGCCGGTCGCGGCAGGAATCGTGTACTCCAGGAAATAGGTCATAAGCCCACCTTTGCAGAAACACCGCACTGCCGAAAGTCGGCCCGCGCTGCGGAGCCAAAGCACGTATTCCCACGTCAACCAGCAGGCTCCTATACTTGCCGGATGATGATGTCGCTGTGGTTTGGCGCCATAGCATCCAGCGCCCTGGTACTGGGTGCATTCATCGGTGTCCGGTTCGAACTTCCCAAACGGCTTCTGGCCATGCTCCTGGCTTTCGCCGCCGGTTCGCTCATCACGGCTTTGGCTTTTGAACTCTTCGAGGACGCTTACCAACGCGGGGGCATAGTACGCGCGGCGATCGGGCTGCTGCTGGGTGCAGTGGTCTTCACGGTTTTGAGCGCTGTACTGGACCGCTGGGCACAGGCGGGAGACCAGAAGCATGCCAAGGCCGCGGATGAGTTCCAGGGAAGTGCGAAGCTGGACACCGATGCCGCGGCGAGCGACAAACGTGCCACTAAGGCATCCACGAGCGGAGCCGCCGGTTTGGCCTTGCTGGCCGCGGTCACTCTGGACGGCGTCCCGGAAAACGTTGCCTTGGGAATCTCCTTGGGCGAGGGAACAGGAGGTCTGGCTTTGCTGGCAGCAATCTTTGTCTCCAACTTCCCCGAAGCGCTGGTTGGTTCAGCCTCCATGCGGAGCCGGGGGCGGTCCACCGGCAGCATCATCGGATTGTGGGTTGCCTGTGCCGTCCTGCTGGTCATCGCCGTCGTCGTCGGGGCTGGGCCGCTGTCCGGCACCGACCCCGAGGCCATCTCCGTACCGCTCGCATTCGCTGCAGGCGCGGTGATCGCGTCCCTCGCAGACACCCTAATGCCGGAAGCCTATGAGCACGGCGGACCGGCCGTCGCGCTGAGCACCGCGGCCGGGTTTGTCCTTGCGTTCGTGCTGTCGCTGGCCTGAACAACCGCAACAGGACTACTTGCCAAGGCCAGCTTTCCGCAGGGCCTCGGCCATGGCTGTGTTGACGGGGGCGGGCTTCGGCGAAGAAGCACGGCCGACGGCGGGCTGCGCTCCCGAGCGCTTCGGCTCCGGCCGGGCGCCGGGCTGCTGGGCGCCAGGCTTCTGGGCGCCTGCCTTCTGGGAGCCGGACTTCTGCGAACCGGGCTTCTGCGGGCCGGCCTTTGGCGAGCCGGACTGACCTCCCCCGGACCTGCCGGCCCCCGGCCTGCCGGAACCGGCCCCGCCAACGGAGGGTTCGTCGTCGAGCCTCAACGTCAGGGAAATCCTCTTCCGCTCAGGATCCGCCTCCAGCACCTTCACGCGGACCACCTGGCCGGACTTCACCACTTCGCGGGGATCGGAAACAAAGCGGTTCGCCATCGCCGAGACGTGGACCAGGCCGTCCTGGTGGACGCCAACGTCAACAAAGGCGCCGAAGGCAGCGACGTTCGTCACCGTTCCCTCCAGCACCATCCCGGGCCTGAGGTCGGAGATCTTCTCGATTCCCTCCGAGAATGTCGCGGCCGCAAACGCAGGGCGCGGGTCCCGTCCCGGCTTGTCCAGCTCGGAGAGAATGTCCTGCACTGTGGGCAGGCCGAACGTATCGTCCACGAAGTCGCGCGGGTCCAGGGAGGAGGCCGGCGCGGAACCGGCAGCAACCAGGATCTTCCGGGCCACCACATAGGATTCCGGGTGCACACTGGAGGCGTCCAGCGGCTCCGCTCCCCCGGTGATCCGGAGGAAGCCTGCGCACTGCTCAAAGGCCTTGGCGCCCAGCCGCGGCACCTTTTTCAGGTCGGTGCGCTTGGCGAAGGGGCCGTGCTCGTTCCGGTAGGCCACAATGTTTTCGCTCAGCAGGGGTCCGACGCCGGCCACGCGGCTGAGCAGTGCGGGCGAGGCCGTGTTCACGTCCACGCCCACGGCGTTCACGCAGTCCTCCACCACGGCGTCCAGGCTGCGGTCCAGCTTCGAGGCCGTCACGTCATGCTGGTACTGGCCCACGCCGATGGACTTCGGATCGATTTTCACCAGCTCCGCAAGCGGGTCCTGGAGACGGCGGGCAATGGACACCGCACCGCGGAGGGAGACGTCCATCCCGGGCAGCTCAGCGGCAGCAAGGGCCGACGCAGAATAGACGGACGCACCGGCTTCGGACACCACCAGCTTCTGCGGCTTCCGGTCCACCTCCGGCAGCAGCTTGATCAGCTCGGCCGCGAGTTTGTCCGTCTCCCGCGACGCCGTGCCGTTTCCAATGGCGATAAGTTCGACGGCGTGCTGCCGCGCCAGCCGCACCAGGGTTGCCAGTGCTTCGTCCCACTTCCGGGCGGGTGCATGCGGGTAGACGGTGTCGGTGGCCACCACCTTGCCGGTGCCGTCCACCACGGCCACTTTGACGCCGGTGCGGAGCCCCGGGTCCAGCCCGAGGGTGGCCCGGTTCCCGGCCGGGGCGGCCAGCAGTACGTCGCGCAGGTTGGCCGCGAACACCCGGACGGCCTCGTCCTCCGCGGCAGCGAACATCTTGCCGCGGAGATCCGCAGTCAGCCGCGACAGCAGGCGGGACCGCCAGGCCACCTGCGCGGTCTGGACCAGCCACGCGTCGGCGGGACGGCCGCGGTCGGCGACCCCGAGGCACCTGGCCACTGCCGATTCGTACCGCGAGCGCGCGGCCGCCAAAGCGTCGTCATCCGCTGGATCTGCCTCGGCAAGGTCCAGCTCGAGGACGCCGTCCTTCTCGCCGCGCAGCAATGCCAGGACGCGGTGGGAAGGCATCCCGGCGGGCGCCTGGGCGAACTTGAAGTAGTCCGCGAATTTCTGCCCGTCGCTTTCCTTCCCCTTCTTTACGCGCGACACCATGCGGCCCTGCGTCCACAGCCGCTCACGCAGGGTGGCGGCCAGGTCGGGGTCCTGCGCTACCCGCTCAACCAGGATGGCGCGTGCCCCGGCCAGCGCCGCAGCGGCGTCGGCGATGGCATGCTCCGCGTTGAGGTACTTGGCGGCCTCGCGTTCCGGGTCAAGGTCAGGCCGCTTCAGCAGGGCATCGGCAAGGGGCTCAAGGCCGGCTTCCCGCGCGATCTGCGCCTTGGTCCGCCGCTTGGACTTGAACGGCAGGTAGATGTCCTCGAGCCGGGATTTCGTGTCCGCGGCGAGGATGGCCTTGGCCAGCTCAGGAGTCAACTGGCCCTGCGCTTCGATCGCGTCGAGCACCGAACGACGGCGGTCGGCAAGCTCGCGGAGGTAACGGAGCCGTTCGTCGAGTTCGCGGAGCTGGGTGTCGTCCAGCGTCCCGGTGGCCTCCTTGCGGTACCGGGCGATGAACGGCACGGTGGATCCGCCGTCGAGCAGTTCAACAGCTGCCTTCACCTGCCAGGCCTTGACGCCGAGCTCTGCGGCTATCTGCGAGTAGATGGCATCGTCCGGTGTCATGGACTGGGACGGGGCGGACGGGGCTTGCGGCAGTTGAGTCACCAGAACATCTTGCCCTACCGGCTTGCCCGGCTCCACTGCCCGTGCGGCAGCCGGCCACCGGCACCCCCCGGGCAGAGGTATTCCGCTCCCGCCCGCAAAGTGCTGTAGTGGAAATGCCGTCACAGGCGCCCAACGCTCGAGGAAGAGGCCACCATGCGGGAACTGCTTATCGTTTTTCAGGAGGGGTTCGACGAAGCCAACATCACTGTGACGGTCAACGGCAAACAGGCGCGGCGGGACCTAGGGGTGTCCACCAACCCGCTCCTGGGCATTGCAAACGAGGTGTCCGTGGAGCTGCCTGCAAAGGGAGCGCAGGTGGGCGTGGAGGTGACCAATCGGGGGCTGAAGGCGATCACGAAGGTGAGCGGCAAGCCTAAAAGCGTGCTGGTTTGGATCGAGGACGGCAAGCTGGTGATGAAGGAAGGAACCGGCCGGGAGGCCGTGCTTTAACGGCACGCGCTTGCCGGGAAATCGGCCCTAGCGAAAGTCCATTCGCTGGAGTAGCATCTGATCACCGCCGGCATCCCTGAGGAGTCCGGCGGGCCAGATTAACAGTGTGAGCCGGAGGTCGTCGGATGGCCCCTGGCGCCAGCTGCCGGGACAGCACACCGCGCAGCCAGCGACGGCGGCACCCAGAGCCGGGTGCCGCCGTCGTCGTTAAACCCCGTCCTAGTTCTGGTAGGCGGGGTAGTCCGTGTAACCCTCCGCGCCGGCGGCGTAGAACGTAGACGGGTCCGGCTCGTTCAGCGGGAGGCTTTCCTTCCAGCGGCGGGCAAGGTCCGGGTTGGCAATGGCAGGACGGCCCACCACCACAGCGTCGGCATGGCCGTCCGCCACCAGGGACGCGGCCTCATCACGGGTGGTGACCACGCCGAATCCGGTGTTCACCAGGAAGGTTCCGCCGAAGCGGGCACGGAGATCCTGGACCAGTTCCCCTGCCGGCTCGTGGTGCAGGATGCTCAGGTATGCAAGGTTGAGCGGGGCGATGCTGTCCACGAGCACCTCGTACGTCGCACGGACGTCGGCGGCATCAGTTTCAGCGATTCCCTGCACGTTGTGCTCCGGGGAGATGCGGATGCCGACGCGGTTGGCGCCAATGGCGGCCACCACTGCGTTCACGGTTTCGATGACGAACCTGGCACGGTTCTCCGGCGAGCCGCCGTAGCTGTCGGTGCGGACGTTGGAGTTGGGGGCCAGGAATTCGTGCAGCAGGTATCCGTTGGCCGAGTGCAGTTCCACGCCGTCGAAACCGGCCTCGATGGCGTTGAGCGAGGCATTCACGAATTCCTGGATCACCATGGGCAGCTCATCCGTGGTCAGCGCATGCGGCACCGGGTAGGGCTGCTTGCCGAGCGGGGTGCGGACCTCGCCCTCGATGGCGACGGCGCTGGGAGCCACCGGTACAAGGCCGCCGGTGATGTCCGGGTGCGAGACGCGTCCGCCGTGCATGACCTGGGCGAACATGCGGCCGCCTTCAGCGTGGACGGCGTCAGTGACGTTCTTCCAGCCGGCCACCTGTTCCTCGGTGACGATGCCGGGCTGGCCGGCGTAGGACCGGCCGGCAGGGGCGGGATAGGTTCCTTCGCTGACAATGAGCCCGAGGGACGCCCGCTGGCGGTAATGCTCGACGACGAGCGGACCGGGGACGCCTTCCTCACCTGCGCGGAGCCGCGTCAGAGGCGCCATGACCAGGCGGTTGGGGAGTTCAAGTTCGCCGAGGGTGAGGGGGGAAAACAGCATGCGCAGTTCCTTTCGAAGGCTGAAGACTACTGTCCTTGCCAACTTGGAAGCACCGGCGGCTATTCCGGCTGCGATGCGAATCACAGCAGGTTCGCCGGGCGCCGTGGCTCTTATTGAGCCCCTACCGCTGGCCGCCCGGACAGCCCTGGCCCTGGGGATTGGCGTTGCAGTCATCGGCGTAGTTCCTGGTGAGCGAGCGCCACACGCTGATGGTCTGGGGTGGAGCGCTGAACTGGCCCTGGCCCGGTATCGGCAGGGCCGGACCGGCGTTGACAGAGTACGTTCCCTGGAAGGCCGTGGTCAGCACCACCTGGAAGTCGCCCGTGGCTCCGTAGGCATGGCTCGTCCGGGTCTTCTCGCCCCAGCGGTCCTGCGGCAGCGGCCCGCCCATTGACGGCTGGGGACCGAAGACGGTCCCATCCCCGTAGTTCCAGGTGTACTGGACCGGCGTGGCAATGATGTGCACCTGCTGCCCGAACATGGTGACGTCAAACTGCTGTTCAGCCGCCTCCGCGTAGAAGTTGGTCTCGGCACCCCTCAACGTGTGCGGACTTGGTTGGGCCACCACTGTTCCGGCGTTGACCGGAAGGCTCTGGAATTGCCGCTGGATGTCAGCGGCGATCTGTTCCAACGCATCTACCGGCTTCTCGTCATAGATGCAGGTTGGGCCAGCGAAAAAGGAGTAGACATCGAGTGCCTTCAACGACCTATACCAATTTACAGTGCGCCCATTTTCACCGTCGGCGCATTGAACATCCGGCCCGCTGCAATTGGAGCCGTCTAGTGTCGGATCGGCCCGACAGACATACTTGAAGCGGTATTTGAAGGGGTCGTTAGGAACACCAATCGGTATCGTCGTCCAACCCTTGCTCGCCGGATCTTGGTACCACCCGGAGGCTGCTGCACCGTTGCCCTCCCATCCCGTCCCGATGGAAGGTGAACCTGCCGTGTTGGCCCAGGCTCCCGCAGTTGGAAACCAAAAAAGCAAGAAGACCGCTACCGCTACTTCAAGGCTGCGATCGCGGACGTCTCCGCGCCTCATCACTGCACCAGGTGCTCTACCGTTTTGGCCTTCCAGCCCCCATCAGCAAATTCTGCGACGACGATGTCGCCTACAGCCGGCTTGCGAGGTACCGACCCCTTGATAGTGCCGTCTGGCAAGTGATAATCAACGGTGTCTTGGTACACCTGAACGACTGCTTGATATTCTCTTGGGCCGGTTTCAACGAAGTCACTGTGGACGCCTTCCACAACCATTCTTCCGCCTGCCAACCAGCGGCCCTCTGCATGCCAATCGGTGACTTCTGCCCTTACCTTCGCGCAGCTCCCGCAAGAGGGGCCTGATATCGCCTCCAAAGGCCTCATATCCCCGGTTTCGTAGGCGTAGCTGAGGGTTGAATACCAATACCTCGCGAAAGCCTCAAGCCCCTCCTTCGTCTCCGTCTTTGCAACCTCAGGCAGCACGGGGACCGGAACGTTCTGGGCAGGGCCGGATGCGTCGGCTGGCTTGTAGACGGCGGTCGGCGTTGGAGTCGGGGAAGGGCTGGGACTGGGGCTGGGGCTGGCCGACTCTGTACCCGCAGGAGTTGCCGTGCCGGGATCTGCGGGAGCGCCACCAGCGCAACCGGCAAGCAATAGCCCCGCTGCAACAAGGAAGGCGGCGGCACTGGGCCGGGCCCGCCAAGACGTAGGGACGTTCTGTGATGTCATGGGCCGCTAATCCCCCAGTAGTTTCAAGACGGCTTGCTCCGGACAATGACTTAAGGGTAGCCCAGGTCACAATTCAGCGATCAAACTTATCCACAGCTACCCCGGCACGGTTTTACCATCACCAAGGGTCACGGAAAAAGTCATAAGGAAAGCCGGCACAAAAGCACCGGCTTTCCTTATGACAGATATGTCGAGCGGTTACTTCTGCGGCGGCAGCACCAACTCCCCTGTCTTGTCCGTGGACAAGGCGAGCGACGAAACATACTGCGGGCCGCCGTCGGGAGCGTCCTTCGCGGAACGGACCATGTCCGGCCGCTCGAACTCAATGCCGGTCACGTGGCACAGGAGCTTGGCGTCGCTCGGGTTCCCATCGGCGTCGAACATGGGCAGGTCAATGCCGTCGTCCGTGCGGCGGAGGTAGTACCGCCCGCGGGTGGCCAGGGCCAGCACCGGCGGAAGAACCAGCGCCAGGCCCACCGCGAAGATGGGCGAGAACGGCTGGATCGCGGCCCCGAAGGCTCCAAAGAACACGGCAATCGAGATCCCCGCGGAAACGAGCATCGAGACGAACCCCACCGGGTTCACCGCATACAGCATGCCGCGGCGAAACTCCGGAACCTTGGGCGAGATCTTCAGCAGGTACTTGTTGATGGCGATGTCGGACGCCACCGTGACAACCCAGGCCATGGCGCAGTTGGCGTAGAAGCCGAGGATGGTGTTGAGGAAGTCGAACATGTTGGCTTCCATCAGGACCAGGGCAATGGCCAGGTTGACCACCACGAAGACCATGCGGCCGGGGTAGGTCTTGGTGATGCGGGTGAAGGAGTTGGTCCATGCCAGCGAGCCGGAGTAGGCGTTGGTGACATTGATCTTGATCTGCGAGATGACCACCAGCACCACGGCAAGCGTCATGGCCAGCCAGGCGGGCATCATCTCCCGGTAGACGCCCAGGAACTGGTGCACCGGCTCGTTGGCGGTGGCGGAGGCAGCCGGATCCAAAGTAGCGATCAGGTAGATGGCAATGAACAGCCCGACGATCTGCTTGATGGCGCCAAAGATCACCCAGCCGGGCCCGGCGAGGATCACTGCCCGCCACCACGCACCCCTATTGGCCTCCGTGCGGGGCGGCATGAAGCGCAGGTAGTCGATCTGCTCGGCAATCTGCGCCATCAGGGACAGGCACACGCCGGCAGCCAGCATCACTGACGCAAGGTTGGGCCCGCCGTCGCCAGATTCCCCGGTGAAGGCGAAGAAAGTGCCGATGCTCTCCGGGTGCGAAACCAGCAGGTAGCCCACCGGAACCACCATCAGGAGCAGCCACAGCGGGGTGGTCCACACCTGCAGCTTGGCCAGGGTGTTCATCCCGTAGATCACCAGCGGAATGATGATCACGGTGGATGCGGCGTACCCCAGCCACTGCGGAATCCCCAGGCCCACTTCCAGGCCCTGGGCCATGATGGAGCCTTCAAGGGCGAAGAAGATGAACGTGAATGTCGCGAAGATGACGTTGGTGACCACGGACCCGTAGTAGCCGAAGCCGGAGCCGCGGGTGATGAGGTCCAGGTCGATGTTGTACCGGGCCGCGTAATAGGCCAACGGGAAGCCTGTGGCGAAGATGATCACCGCCGCCACCAGGATGCCGAAAATGGCGTTGACGGTGCCGTACGCGATGCCGATGTTCGCGCCGATGGAGAAGTCCGCCAGGTAGGCAATGCCGCCCAGGGCACTGGTGGCCACCACGCCGGCGCTCCACTTCCGGTAGGAGCGCGGCGCGAACCGCAGGGTGTAGTCCTCGAGGCTTTCCTTGGTGGCGCTCAGCGCCGCAGCGTTGCCCGCCGTCGCTGCCGGAGCGCTTCCGACGACGGCGGCGCCGGACGGTGCCGGCGGTTCCAGCAGTTGCGTTGTCTCTTTGTCGTTGCTCATGATGTGCGTCGCTTTCCTTGCTGAAGGGGTCTAACGCGACGCTATCCAGCAAGATCGACGGGCCGGTCACCAGGTTGTTTCCGCGGCGTTAAGCATTTGACTACCCGTGTAAACAAACCCGGAAGCCCTGCATTGTTGCCGGGCCACAAAAACGGCGGGCAAGGACAGAATTACGGTCAGAAGGAGACCTAATCCAACCCGAAGGACTGAAATGATGACGCACCCGCTTCATGTGGAACACCCCATCCTCGAGACCGCCCGGCAGCAGGTCCTGGAGGGCGGAGTCGGCCTCTCGGAGCTGCAGCTGGTGGAGGTCCTCCGGCTTCCCGACGACGCAGTTCCGGCCGCCCTGGAGCTTGCCCACCAGGTCCGCCTCAAGCACTGCGGAGAGGCCGTGGAGGTGGAAGGCATCATCTCCATCAAGACCGGCGGCTGCCCTGAGGACTGCCACTTCTGCAGCCAGTCCGGGCTGTTCGACTCCCCGGTCCGCGGCGTCTGGCTGGACATCCCGGAACTGGTCAAGGCAGCCAAGGAAACCGCGGCGACCGGGGCCACCGAGTTCTGCATCGTGGCCGCAGTCCGCGGGCCGGACATCAAGCTCATGAACCAGATCAAGTTCGCCATCAGCCGCATCAACGAGGAGGTGGACATCAACATCGCCTGCTCCCTGGGCATGCTCACCCGGCACCAGGTGGACCAGCTGGCCGGCTGGGGCGTCCACCGTTACAACCACAACCTCGAGACTGCCCGCAGTTACTTCCCCCAGGTGGTCAGCACCCACACCTACGAGGAACGGCTGGACACCTGCAACATGGTCAAGGAGGCCGGAATGGAGCTGTGCTGCGGCGCCCTGATCGGCATGGGCGAATCCCTGGAGCAGCGGGCCGAACTCGCAGCCCAGCTGGCGGCGCTGGAACCCCACGAGGTCCCGCTGAACTTCCTCAATCCCCGCCCGGGAACACCGCTGGAGAACCAGCAGATCATGGACGGCAAGGACGCCCTCCGAGCCATCGCAGCCTTCCGGCTGGCCATGCCCCGCACGGTCCTGCGCTACGCCGGCGGCCGGGAGCTCACCCTGGGCGACCTGGGCACCCGCGAGGGACTCCTCGGCGGCATCAACGCCGTCATCGTCGGCAACTACCTGACAACCCTCGGCCGCCCCGCAACCGCCGACCTCAACCTCCTGGTGGACCTCAACATGCCCATCACGGAACTCCAGAAGACCCTATGAGCAACCCCGCACAGGGTCCAGCCGCCGCCCTGTTCTGCGCCCTCTGCGGCGAGGCCCTGAGAAAGGAAACGTCCGACGGCGGCAGCACCGCGCCGTCGTACGTTCACCAAGGCGGCGCCCGCCACCAGGGGTGCACCGTGCGGCTGCAACTGGAACCACCGCGCTACTGCCCGGAATGCGGACGCCGCCTGAAAGTGCAGGTCTCACCCCTTGCCTGGCGGGCAACCTGCTCACGGCACGGAACGGCCACCCCGTCACAGGAAGCAAATTCATCAAACCTCTGGAATATTTCTACATAACGTAGAAGAATGGCTGCATGATGTTTGAACATGCAGATGGACAACCCGTACTGGAACTCAATGACGAGCAGTCCTGGCGCCTGTTGGAGGGCACCAAGCACGGACGGCTCGTGGTGTCGGTCGCCGGTGAACCTGACATCTTCCCGGTCAACTACGTCACGTCCGCCCGGAAGCTCTATCTGAGGACGGCGCCGGGCAACAAGCTTGCCCAGCTCACCATCAACTCCGCTGTCCTCTTCGAAACGGACGGCATCCTCTCCGAGGAGGCCTGGTCCGTGGTGCTGCGCGGGAAGGCACGCGTGATCAGCAACTCCGCGGAACTGGCCGCCGTGGAGGAACTGGGCCTGAAAACCTGGGTCCCCACCCTGAAGGACTTCTACGTGGAAATCGAACCCACGTCCGTCAGCGGCCGGCACTTCCAGTTCGGCGAACAGCCCGAGCGGGAAATCTAGGAGCTCCTGGACGGAGTGCATGGCGGACTGAGGGCACTGGCGGACTGAGGGCATGGCGGACTGAGGGCATGGCGGACAAGCTCACCCCTGAACAGCGCAGCTGGAACATGTCCCGGATCCGGGGCAAGAACACCAAGCCCGAGCTGCTGGTGCGCAGGCTTCTCCATGCCAAGGGCTACCGGTACCGGCTGCACGGCCGCTCTGGCAGCACCCGCCTGCCCGGCAACCCGGACCTGGTCTTCGCCGGACGCCGCAAAGTCATCTTCATCAACGGCTGCTTCTGGCACTTCCATGACTGCCGGGTGGGGCAGCATGCGCCGAAGGCCAACGCCGAATTCTGGGCTGCCAAACGCACACGGACCCGAGACCGGGACGCCAGCCAGCGCCGGCTGCTGGAGGATGCCGGCTGGGACGTCCTGACGGTGTGGGAGTGCGAGCTCAAGGACAGCTCGGCCCTGGAAGCCGAGCTGGTGCAGTTCCTGGAAACCCGCCGCTGACCCCACGGGGTGTTCAGCGCCGCTTTGGGCTTTGGGCCCCCCCGGAGGCCGCCCCGGAGGACTGGAATGGTTCCCCCGGCGCAGGCATCCAGTCCCATCAAGAAACCCACAATTCTCGCCGGGAAACCTTCTCCACCAAAGCAACAGACCTAACCTGAAGTGACATCCATGCCCCACATAAATGCCCCCTCCAGGAATGGACCGCACCCACCGAAAGGACCGCCATGAGCGCCGCCGATGATGCCCCCCGGCCCCTGGTGGACCAATCCGTCCTGGACCGGCTCCGGGAAGAACTCGAGGAGGACGAGGGGTACTGCAGGGTCTTCGTGGGGAACTTCATCGAGTACTTGCCGCAACGGATCGGGCGGCTCCGCCTCGCGCTGACCACTGGAGACTTGGAAGGTTCAGTGGACGCGGTCCTGAGCCTGAAGACCTCCAGCCAGATGGTGGGTGCGGAGCGGCTGGCCGGCCTGGCCATGGAACTGGAAGTGGAAATCCGCACCGAGGCCCGCAAGGCTGACGTGGCCGTCCTCCTGCCCCAGTTGGCCGTGGCCTTCCTGAGGCCCATCAACCACTGCAGCGGGCAAACGACGCACCGCCTGCAGGCTCAGTTCGCTTCCGGCGCCAGCCGGTAGCCCACTCCCCGGACTGTCTGCAGCCAGCGTGGCTTCTGGGGCGAGTCGCCCAGCTTCTTGCGCAGGTTGCCCATGTGCACCTCGACGGACCGTTCGTCCGCCTCGCTGATGTAACTGCCGACGTCGTAATCCTCGTCCCGCAGCCGCCGCACCAGGTCCGATTTGGTCCGCACTGTCCGTCCCGCTTCCAGCAACGCGTGCAGGAGTTCAAACTCCGTGCGGGTCAGGTTCATTTCCTTGCCGTCAACAACCACGGTCCTGGACGAGTAGCTCAGCTCCAGCCCGTTGTGGCTGAAGTTCCCGCGCTCGGGGTGGGCTCCCCCGTCCGTTGTGCTGTCCGTGGACAGGGCGTCGGCAGGATCCGCGACGGAACGGGGACGGCGCATCATCGCGGCGATGCGGGCGCGCAATTCCCGGGGCCGGAAGGGTTTGGTGAGGTAGTCGTCCGCCCCGGACTCCAGCCCGATCAGGGTGTCCAGTTCCTCGGTGCGGGCCGTGAGCATCACGATGTAGGCATCGGAGAACTCGCGGATCTGGCGGGAAACCTCGAATCCGTCAATGTCCGGCAACCCAAGATCCAGGGTGATCACGTCCGGGCTGAGGGTCTTGGCGATCAGGACGCCTTCCGCCCCGCTGCTGGCAACGCTCACCTCGAAACCGGCCTGTGACAGGACGGTGCGTACCAGTTCCCGGATGTCGTGGTCATCCTCGATGACCAGTCCCACTCGTGCATCACTCATAGCGCCCCCTCAGCAGCCAACGTCAGAAGTATAGCTGGCTGCCGATATCCTGCTGGTATGGCTCCACACACCCCGCTCCCGTACGTATGCGCGCCATGAGCCACCCAGTGGCGTGGGCCTCGGGTAAGTTGAGGTTTTTCCGGCGGCCTTTCCACGAGTACAGCCTGACCCAGCGGGTGGGGCTGAGCCAGATGCCGCTGTTTGTCACCACGCTGTTGACGGTGTTCCTGGTGTGGGCCTTCTTCCCCGGCACCATGGACAATCCGCTCTTTGTTGCCTTCGTGATCTCCCAGCTCGCCATCATGGGCCTTTGCTACGTGGTTCCCTGGGAGCGGCTGCCCTACACGAGCTTCCTGGTCATTCCGCTGCTGGACTTCGTCTCCATCGGCGTCGGCCGGCAGGGCGGGCAGGAAGGACTCGCGGGCATCAGCCTGCTGGCAGTATTCCCCGTGATCTGGCTGTGCGCGTCCGGATATCACCCCAGGGCGGCGTTGTGGCTGTCCTTCCTGGGGCCGCTGGCCATCATCTGGGTTCCGCTGCTGCTGAAGGGGAACTTTACGCCGCAGGACCTGGCGCGTTCCTTGCTTCTTCCGGTGATTGTGCTCGGAATCGGGGTGTCCGTGAGCGTCCTGACCCTCAGCATGATGCGGCAGCAGCGCGAACTTGAGGAAAAAGACGCCCAGCTGCAGGCCAACCTCCGGACCAGCCAGCGGCAGGAAGCACTGTTGAACACCGTCCTGGACACGGTCCACCTTGGCGTCCTTGCGGTGGACGCCGGAGGGCACGACGTCCTGATGAACCGCAAGCAGCGCGGCAACCACGAGCTGGCCCGGCCCCGGGACATCGCAGATCCGAATGAGTCCCAGCTGCTGGTATTCGGGCCGGACCGGAAGACGCCGGTCCCGGTGGAGGAGCGGCCTGTACGCCGCGCCGTCCTGGGTGAGACTTTCACGGACTACCTGGTGTGGCTGGGTTCCGGCAGCGGCCAGCGCGCGTTCGTGACCACCGCCCGGGCCATGAAGGACGACGACGGCGTGTTCGTGGGCTCGGTGATCGCGTTCAGCGACGTGACGGACCTGGTGAACGCCCTGGCGGCCAAGGACGACTTTGTCTCCAGCGTGTCCCATGAGTTCCGGACGCCGCTGACCTCCATCCTGGGCTACGTGGAGATCCTGCTCGACGACGGGCTGGAGCAGCAGCAGCGGCAGATGCTCGAGATTATCCGGCGGAACTCCGAGCGGCTCCTGACCCTTGTCTCGGACCTGCTGTCCAGCCGCAACGGGCAGCTGATCGTCACGCCGGAGGCCGTGGACGTCGCCGAGCTGGTGCGGTCCAGCGTTTCCTCGGCCATACCCCGGGCGGCAGCGGCGGGCGTGGAACTCGAAGCGCGGACCCCGGACAGGCTGGAAGCGCACGTTGACGGTGCGAGGATCTCCCAGGTCCTGGACAACCTGGTGTCCAACGCCATCAAGTACTCCCCGGACGGCGGCAGCGTGCTGGTCTCCCTGGCGCAGGAGAACGGGCACCTGGCCTGCCGGATCACCGACACCGGCATGGGCATGAGCCCCGAGGACGCGTCCGAGGTTTTCGCCAAGTTCTTCCGCTCCAGCAGTGTCCGCCGGACGGGCATCCCCGGCGTCGGCCTGGGCCTGCCGATCAGCAAGGCGATCGTCGAAGCCCACGGCGGAACCATCGGGGTGGACAGCACCCTCGGCGAGGGGACCACCTTCACATTCCGGGTTCCGGTCTAGGGCGCAGGCCTCCGGCCTTCGACAAAAAGGACCAGCAACGGTTGACCTGATGCCCCGGGTATCTCGAGGGAAGGTCTAGGCCGTCCCGGCGGGGTCAGCGAGAAGCTGGGCAAATGCCAGCTCGGCGGCGCCGACCAATAGCAATTCGGACCCGAGAACCGCCCTTTTAATCTTGACGTCCGCTCCGAGTCCCCCGATCGTCTCCCGGGCCACGGCCGAGGTAAGGCGCTCGGGGTCCAGGGAGAAGATCGAGCCCAGAAACCCGCCGAGCACGATCATTTCGGGGTTGAAAATGTTGACAAAATTCGTCAGTGCCACCGCAAGGAGGTCGATCTGCCGTTCAACTTCCTTTTGCAGCTCCCGGGACGGAGGCTCGGCAATGGCACGCTCCAGCTCGTCCTGATCCGCCCGGGCAAGGCCGAGCGGGGCGAGCAGCCGTTCGAGGCGGACTTCGGCATCCAAACACCCGGACCTTCCGCAATGGCACTTTTCCCCATTGGTTCGCACCAGAGTGTGTCCAAGCTCGCCGGCAAAACCTGCAGAACCCCGCAAAGTCCTGGCTCCGGACATGACGCCACCGCCGATGCCGCTGGCGCTTCCGTTCAGATACACAACGTCCGAGATGCCTACGGCCGCCCCGTAAATACTTTCGGCGAGCGAACCCAGAGTGGCATCGTTCCCGGCACGCACCGGACGGGCCAGGGCTTGCTCAAGAAAGGCCGCCAAGGGCTCATCGGCCCACTGGAGGTGCGGTGCCACTAGTATCTGCCCGTCGGACGATCTGACGAGTCCGGGAACAGCAAGCCCAACGCCTGTAACCCGATCCATGGCGTCCAGGTCGGCCTGCATTCCTTCTACAATCGCCCGGCTAATGTTCACTGTTTCCGTTACGGAAGGCTGTGTGGCTGCCTCATACCGAATCCTGCGATGAACGTGACCGCCGAGGCCGACAAGCCCGACGGTCACGGCATCTACATCTGGATTAATGGCTAAGGCCGCGACCTTTTCGTTGGGATGAACGAGGGGGCTTGGCCGTCCGACACGCCCTATGGCAGGCGGTTCTGTTTCGTAGGCAAGTCCGAGGTCCCCGAGCTCGGCCACGAGGGCGCCTATAGTTGAGCGGTTCAACCCCGTCCGCTTCGTCAGGTCGGCACGCGACAGCGGTCCTCCCCTGTGGAGCAGGCCCAAAATCAACGACAAGTTGGTGCGCCGGATCGTGTCCGTGCTATGGAGCGGCGCCGCCTTGGTTCTTCGCGTACCGTCCAGCTTCCTCAGCTGTGAAGCCGTCAACACTATGCCTCTCGAAATCCGTTGTAGTCGCTCATCTCCCCGGAACGGCGCTTGTTGAAACCGGTGACGGTTCCTCTTCCGACCTGGACCGCCGCACCGCCGATGAATACCGCTGCGATGGCATCCAGCTCATAGTTCTGCCCGGCAAAGGCGACAGCACCGCCCGCCCGGGCCGTGCTGACAACACGTGCCAGTGCCGCCCAGAATCCTGCGGATTTTCGCGGTTCTCATTATTACAGCCTATGCGCTGGTACGGATAAGCACGGGCTGACAAGTAGTGACCCAGCGCCCCGCAGCGGGTGGACGTCCGATCGTGAGCGCAACTCCCCAGTCGAACGGTGCCACACCACGCGGCGTCGGTCCGCCGTCGGTCGGAGGAATCGAGGAAGGGCGTGACATTCAGGAAGTATTTGTTGACAGGCGCAACTTATTCTGGCTAACTATGGGTCGGTGGGAGGAGAAAGCTAATCCGCCCGCCACGCCCCTCGTACAAAGGAGTATTTATGCGCACAACTCGTCCCCTACTCGCGAGCGTCCTGGCGCTGGCCTCTGTGGTGATCGTCCCGAGCACGGCCTTCGCTGCTCCGGCTCCGCCGTCAGACCCAAAGGCGTCAGAGCACTCTTCCGTCATCAGTGAGAACAGCCTGCGCGCCCTCGCGGACGAAGCCGGCATCAAGATCGGTGTCGCCGTGAATGCCGATCTGCTGGAACAAAACGGCAAGTACCGCAACATCGTCAACACCCAGTACTCCAGCGTCACCGCCGAAAATGTGATGAAGTGGGAGGCGCTGAACCCGGCTCCCGGCGTTTACGACTGGGCCGCGGCGGAGGCGCTGATCGCCAACGCCGAGGCGAACGGCCAGGTGGTACGGGGGCACACGCTCGTGTGGCACAACCAGCTGCCCACCTGGCTCACAACGGGGGATTATAGCGCCGAAGAGCTGCGCGTGATCTTGGAGAACCACGTCCGGACAGTCGCCGGGCACTTCGCGGGCGACATCCAGCAGTGGGACGTCGTCAACGAGATCTTCAACGACGACGCCGAGGGTAGCTTCCGCGAGACCGTTTGGTACCAGGCATACGAGGAACTCGGCCTGCCGGGCGAGCAGTACGTCGCCGACGTATTCCGCTGGGCGCACGAGGCCGACCCGAATGCGCTGCTCTTCTACAACGATTACAACCTGGAGTTCACCGGCCCCAAGAGCAACGCTGCGTATGCCTTCGTGCAGGAACTGCTCGCGGACGGTGTGCCGACTCACGGTGTCGGTTTCCAGGGGCACCTGGACACGCAGTACGGCTACCCTGACCTGCGCAACAACCTGCAGCGATTCGCCGACCTGGGTCTGGAGGTCGCGTTGACTGAGGTCGATATCCGGACCTACGTCGCCCAGAAGCCGAACGGCACCTACACCAACACCCCGGTGGACCCTGCCGAGGCCGACCAGCAGGTTGACTGGTGGGCACAGACCCTTGAGGACTGTCTCGCCGTTGAGGCGTGCAACTCATACACGGTATGGGGCGTGTCCGACGCGAATTCCTGGATCCCGGGCTGGTTCACCGGCCAGGGCGCAGGCCTGCTGTACGACATGCACAACAACCCGAAGCCACAGTACGAGGCGCTGCGCGAAGTTCTGCGCGACGCAGCCTGACCAACACCCGATTCCTGCTCCGGCGGCGTCACGTCGTCGGGACACACGAGGGGCACGTCCTTTTGGACGTGCCCCTCGTGCCGGATAGGCATGGCCTTCCTTGCCCCACACCGAAGCGCCATGAGCGTCCCCACCCGCACCCTAACCTGGCAAGCTCAGCCCGGGAACCCTGCGGGCGTGGGCCCAGCCTGCCGGACAACCTCGCCCCAGGACTGGCGGGCCAGTTCCCGGACGGACGCGAGGATTTCCGACGGCGGCCTGGACAGGTCCAGCGGAAATTCCACGATGTCGATATCCGTGTTGAGGATGCGGCGGAGCTTCATCTCCCCCGCCCCGGCGTAGACCAACCAGGCGGTGGGCACTGCCAGTGCGGTGCAGTGGGCCAGCATCTGGTAGTGGTCCGCCGTCAGGGAGGCGCCGGAATCTGAAGCAGCGGTGTACTTGGCGTTGTACACCACTACCGGCCGCCCCCCGAGCAGGTGTACGGCGTCCGGGCGCACCGACAGCCTGTCGGCGTCATGCACCGCCTCGCTCAGGAGTGCATTGAACCGGAGCCGGAGCTCGCCCGGGTAGGCGGCCATTGCCTCCCGCAGCGCCGTGCCCACGAAATCCTCGAACACTTGGGACATGTCCACCACGAAGGAGGCGGTCTGCTGCATGCCTTCGCCGGCTTCCGCGGAGGCGTTGCGCAGGATCAGCTCCGCCAGGCGCAGCACGGCGTGGTAGCGGACGTTCATCCTGGTGGCTTTCCACCGGGGCAGCGGCGCTCCGGCCGGGAGGCGCGTGACGGCGTCGAGCTTTCCCTTGAGCTGGCGCAGCCTGCTCAGCACCTCGGGGCGGACGCGCGGCACCTGGCCCATCCGCTCCAGCGCGGCGCGCAGGATCCGGTTCTCGGCAATGTCCTCGGTGAACTCGTCATAGGACACCTCAAGGGGCACCAGCATGCCGGGACGCCGGGAGATCTGGTCCGAAATCCGGATCCGGCCCTTGACCGTCCGGAGCGATTCGTCCACCGTGAGATAGCCCTGCAGCACGCCGCGGCCCAGGGCCCGCTCGGCCAGCTGCGCCAGCGACTCCGCCAGCGCGCTCCACAGCTCCCGGTCCTCCACGGCGGAGACCGAGTCGGGGCGGAAGCCCTGCTCTCCGGCGTAGCTGAGCAGGAACAGGAGCCTGCTCAGCCCCAGCCTGTCCTTGGGACGCACATCCAGCTGCACCGTGGGTGTGCGCACCGAACCCACCTTGCCTACCGGCTCGATCCGGTACAGCCCAAGGCCCATGGGTGATGCCTTGGCCAGGCCGCTGGAATTCAGGAAGGAAGCGCTGGCCGGGTCCAGCCGCTCCACGATGCCGCGGGACAGTTCGTCCAGCACCAGGTGCCGGACGGACGCGCCGGGGTCAGCGGCCCGCAAGGCGTCCCAGCAGCTGGTCCAGCCCGAAACGCTCCTCAAGCTGCGCGCGGGTCAACTGGCCGTGGTAGTGCTCCTCCAGCAGCGGCATGAGCTCGTACTTCCAGATCCGGCGCAGGCCGGCCAGCGTCTGGGCAGCGGGCTTCATGAAGTAGGAGGGGCCGATCATCAGGTCCCGGTCCCACTCGTCAATCGCACTGTTCAGGGCGTCCAGCAGCAGTGCGGGTGTGATGTCCAGCTGGCGCGAGTGGAGGAACCGCAGCAGGGAGCCCTTCACGGGTTCGGTCTGCGGGTGCAGCTCGATGAAGGAGAACCGGCGCCGGATGGCTGCATCCATCATGGCGATGGAGCGGTCCGCGGTGTTCATGGTGCCGATGATGTACAGGTTGTCCGGCAGCGTGAACGGCTCGTTCGGGCTGTACTGCAGGTAGATTCGGTCGTCCCGGTATTCCAGCAGGAAGTACAGTTCACCGAACACCTTGGCCAGGTTGGCGCGGTTCATCTCATCGATGATCAGGAAGTACGGCTTCTTCTCGTTGCCGGGCTTCGCCGCTTCCTCCGCGAGCCGGCGCAGCGGCCCCGCCACCAGCTTGAAGGACACCTGGCCTTCGTCCGTCTTGTCCGGCCGGTATCCCTCGAAGAAGTCCTCATACGCGTACGAGGGATGGAACTGGACCAGTTTGACGCGCTCGTCCGTGGTGTCGTCCGCCAGCTCGGCGGCCAGGTGCTTGGCCAAGTAGGTCTTGCCGGTGCCCGGCGGCCCATACAAGACCAGCTGCCGGTTCTCCTCCAGCAGTTCGGCGATCTCCTGGAGCGGCTCAAGCTCCATGTGCAGCGAGTCGGCGAACTCGCGGGTCAGCGGGCGGAAGCCCTCCTGGACGGGAGGTGCGACGGCGGCCGCTTCAGCGTCGCCGTCGGGCTCCGTTTCCGCTTCTGCGGGCAGCAGGGCCTGCAGCGCCTGCACCACTTTGGTCACGTCCACAACGATTCCGGGCGTGGCCAGCTGGCGCTGGACGTGCCGGGGCAGGCTGGTGGTGGCGTGCCCTTCGTCGAACCAGCGGACCTTGCGGCGCAGCCGCCGGTTGTCGTCGTTGTGTTCGGGCTCCCCCAGCACCACACCCAGCCGCACCGCGCCCGCGTGCTGGTACAGCACCAGGTCCCCCGGCTTCATCACCGTCAGGAAGGCAAAGACCGCCGTCTTGGTGTCCTCGCGCTCCACATAGCCGAGGTGTTTGTAGTCCTCGTCCACGGCGTGCTGGACCAGCCCTGCGGTAACGCCGGGGTCCAGCAGGCGGAGATGTTCGACGTCGAGGGTCACCTTCTCCTCGCCCTGCCAGGCGGTGAGCAGCTCGGTGTTGTCGCTGTGCGTGCGCAGCAGCCACGCCCGCCGGCCGGGGTCGCCCACCTTGCGCCACTGGCTGACAAGCTGGCGGGAGTACCAGTCGATGCGCTGGCCGGCCTGCTCGTCCAGGTGCAGGCGGATGCGGTGGATGTCAGCGGTGACGTCCTCTTCGGCATCCCCCTTCGCGCCGCCCACCAGCGAGGCGAAGGCGTCCCGGATCTCCTGCCGCTCCACGTCCGCCACCACGGGCTCGAAGTAGCTGGGGCAGGTGAGGAACTCGATGCTGCGGCGGATGGCGGGCTGGTCGTCCGGTGTGGCGGAAGCCAGGCGGTGGAACTCCAGCGGGTCCTGGAGGGCGGCGGCGATGGCCGCCGTGGGCTGCTGGTCCACGTGCTGGACAAAGCGGCACAGCCATTTGAGGTGGTCCCAGATGGTCCAGTTGAACTCGGCGGTGCGGTCCCTGATGACGCCGTGGTCCGTCATGCCCTCGTAGAGCTCGTCGGGCAGCTCCAGAGGAGGCTCCAGCCATGAAGCAGCCTCGGCCACGCGGGCACGCTTGACCTTCAGTGACTTCACCTCATGGGCCAGCGGGAGGGACTGCAGGAACAGCAGTTCTACGGCCAGCTGCTTCGCCTCCCGGGAGGCGCCCTCCAGGTTATGCCGGAGGTTGGTCATCATGGGGGCTTTCGGGTCCGGCGTCCCGCGTTCCAGGCGCTCCAGGAGCTCAGCCGCCGCGTCCGCCGTCCACGTCAGCGTCCGGCCATCCAGGGCAGACGGCTTTCCCAGAAGCCCCGGGCCCAATACGAACCACGCTGCATCCTCAATCTCCTTTGAAATGCCGAGGGCGCGGGTCATGGCAGCAGTGGAGGCGGGGGTCATGAATTCAAATTTACAGGGTCAAGCTGGACGGGCGCTCAACAGACTGTGAACGGCCGGCTCGGCTTGGCCCCCTACATGGCGGTGACGGGCTTCTTCCGGCCGAAAATGAAGTAGCCCATGGGGCCGATGAAGTTGATGAAGGACGCCGCACGCCAAGCCGCCTTGGGACCGTTGATCATTGCGGCCGGGCGCTTGGAGATGTCCCGCTGCGCTGCTACCAGCAGTGACATCTGCACGATGCCCACCACAATGGTGCCTGCCTTGGCTGACGGAGACATTTCCTTCCAGGTCTTTTTCTTGGCCATGTTCGCTGCTCCTTGGTTGGGCTTTCAGTTTCCGATGCAGGCGCCCGCTGCGCAATGGGTGGCAGTGCCCCCGCACTGCGGCTCAGGCCGTGAACGGTGCCAGCCGTTCCTTCTGTTCCCGGGTAAGCCGCTGCACCCGGCCCGTGGCTTCGTCCACGAACGCCAGGTGGCTGCTTGCCTTCACGCAGTCCTCCCGGGTGACCGGATCCTGAACCAGATAGTGGATGTCGAAGCTGGCCCCCTTCACTGCCCCGATCCACACCAGGACCACGGCCGGCACGTTGCGGTATTCGAGGGTCCTGACGTACCGGATCTTGTGGTCTACCACCAGCGCCATGGTGCCCTCCGGGACGTCGTTGAAGAGGGAAACGTGCGGTTCGATCCCGGGCAGCCCGGCGCCCCGGGGCGGGCCGAAGGCTGCGATCCGGGCTTCCTCCAGCATCCGGACAATCTGGACGTTGTTGATGTGCCCGTACGCGTCCATGTCGCCCCAGCGCATGGGAACCAGGACCTCGATCCGCCGGCCGCCGTCGGTGCCTGGCTGCGCTGGGGTGTCCTGCTGCGCCTGCGTGCGCTGCGCCGGGCTTTCGTGCTGGGCGGGTGCCTCCTGCGTGCTCAACTGTGCACCGCCGTCGAATCATCCAACGGGACTTCCTCTGCGTCCGCTCCGGCGAACTGGGACATGTACAGGCGGTAGTATGCGCCCTGCGCGGCGAGGAGGGCCTTGTGGTTGCCCTGTTCCACGATCTTTCCGTTTTCCATGACCAGGATGGTATCGGCATCGCGGATGGTGGAAAGTCGGTGTGCAATGACGAAGCTGGTGCGGTCCGTGCGCAGGGCTGCCATGGCCTTTTGCACCAGAAGTTCGGTGCGGGTATCAACGGAGCTCGTGGCCTCGTCCAGGATCAGCAGCGAGGGGTTCGCCACGAATGCGCGGGCAATGGTGATCAGCTGCTTTTCACCGGCGCTGACGTTGTTGCCTTCCTCGTCGATCACGGTGTTGTAGCCGTCCGGCAGGGCGCGCACAAAGCGGTCCACGAATGTGGCCTTTGCCGCCGCCATCACCTGTTCCTCGGTGGCGTCCAGGTTGCCGTAGCGGATGTTGTCGTAGATGGAACCGCCGAACAGCCAGGCATCCTGCAGCACCATGCCCACCTTTGACCGGAGCTCGGAGCGGCTGAGGTGGGTGATGTCCACACCGTCCAGCATGATGGAGCCGGCATTGAGCTCGTAGAACCGCATCACCAGGTTCACCAGGGTTGTCTTTCCGGCCCCGGTGGGCCCCACGATGGCCACGGTGTTTCCCGGTTCCGCCGTGAAGGACAGGTTCTCGATGAGCGCCTTGTCCTCCGTGTAACTGAAGGTAACGTTCTTGAAGTCCACATGGCCGTCGGTCCTGGCCGGCAGGTGCTCCGTGGCGGTTTCCGTGTCCTGCTCGTCGGCATCCAGGAACTCGAAGGCCCGCTCAGCGGACGCCACCCCGGACTGCAGCATGTTGGCCATCCCGGCCATCTGGCCCAGCGGCTGCGTGAACTCCCGGGAGTACTGGATGAACGCGGTGGCATCACCCAGGGACATGGACCCCGAAGCAACCCGCAGGCCGCCCACCACAGCGATGCCCACATAGCTGAGGTATGAAACGAACTGCATCACGGGGAAGATCATGCCGGACACGAACTGGGCCCCGAAGCTGGCCTTGTACAGGGCCTCGTTGCGTTCCTCGAACCGTTCCAGCATGTCCGCGTCCCGGCCGAAGACCCGGACAAGGTCGTGGCCCGAGAATGATTCCTCGATCTGGCCGTTGAGGGAACCGGTGTTCTTCCACTGCGCTGCGAAGAGCTTCTGGCTGCGCACCCCGATCATGCCCGCTGCGACGCCGGAAAGCGGAAGCGCAACCAGGGCGATCAGGGCCAGCTGCCAGGACACGATGAACATCATGATCACGATGCCCACCACCGTCAGCAGCGAGTTGATCAGCTGGGCGAAGGCCTGCTGGAGCGCCTGCTGGATGTTGTCGACGTCGTTCGTCACCCGGGAGAGCACGTCGCCGCGCTGGCGGGTGTCGAAATAGTTCAGCGGAAGCCGGTTCAGCTTCTTTTCCGTATCATCGCGTAGCCGCCTGATCACCTTCATCACGATGCGATTGAGCACATAGCCCTGAAGCCAGAGGAAGATGTTGGCCACGAAGTACATCAGCAGGACCACCGCGATGAGCGTGGTGAGCTTATCGAAGTCGATGCCGGCACCGGGCACCAGTTCCATCCGGGACACCATGTCCGCGAAGTTGCCCTGGCCCTGCTGGCGCAGCCCGTCCACAAACTGTTCCTTGCTGACGCCCGCCGGAAGCTGCTTGCCCACCACGCCGGCGAAAATCACGTCCATGGCCTGGCCCAGGATCTTGGGGGCGATGACATTCAGGACCACGGCGACCACCACCATGCCCACCACGACGTAGATCCCCAGGGCTTCGGGCTTCAGCAGCCCCATCAGCCGCTTGGCGGACGGCCAGAAGTGCTGGGCTTTCTTGGCGGGGATCCCGCCGAACATGTCCCCGTCGGCTTCGGAGGGTGTGTACTCCTCCTCGACGAAATCGTCGTCCTCGACCGGCGCGTCTCCCGCGCCCAGCTTGGCCTGGGCTGCGGCTGTTTCGCTGGTGTCCGTGGAGTCCTGCTTGGGGGCGTTCATGCCATTTCCTCCACGCTCAGCTGGGATTCAACGATTTCCTGGTAGGTGGGCGAGGTTTCCAGGAGTTCCTGGTGGGTTCCGCGGTCCACGATCCGTCCGTTGTCCAGCACCAGGATCTGGTCCGCCTCAGTGATGGTGGATATCCGCTGGGCCACGATGATCACGGTGGCGTCCGCCGTAATGCCCTTCAACGCGGCGCGGAGCCGGGCGTCCGTGGCCACGTCCAGGGCCGAAAAGGAGTCGTCGAACAGGTACACCCGGGGCCTGGTGACGAGGGCCCTGGCGATGCACAGGCGCTGGCGCTGGCCGCCGGAAACGTTGGTGCCGCCCTGGGCGATGCGCGAGCCCAGCCCGTTCTTCTTGGCCCGGACAAATTCCTCACCCTGCGCCACCTGCAGGGCCTCCCACAGCTCCTGGTCCGTGGCTTCCGTCTTCCCGAACCGCAGGTTGTGCCCGATGGTGCCGGAAAACAGGTAGGGCCGCTGGGGCACCAGGGCAACGCGTTTGGTGATGTCGGCACGGTCCATCCGGCTCACGGGGACACCGTCCAGCAGCACTTCCCCTTCCACGGGGTCGTAAAGCCGCGGCAGGAGGGACAGGAGGGAGGTTTTGCCCGCACCGGTGGAGCCGATAATGGCGATGGTCTGCCCGGGACGCGCCGTGAAGCTGATGTCGCTCAGCACGGGCGATTCAGCGCCCGGGTAGGCGAAGGTGACGTTCCGGTATTCAACGACGCCGCGCAGGGCGGCCGGCGCCTCCGGACGCTCCGGATCGTGGATGGAGGGTTCGACGTCGAGCACTTCACCGATGCGGTCCGCGCACACCGAGGCGCGCGGAATCATCATGGCCATGAAGGTGCCCATCATGACGGCCACCAGGATCTGGAGCAGGTACTGCAGGAAGGCGGTGAGGGCGCCCACCTGCATGTCGCCCGAGTCCACGCGCTGCCCGCCGAACCACAGTACGGCGGCGGTGGACAGGTGCAGGATCATGCTGATGGCCGGGAACATCAGGACAAAGAGTGCGCCGATCTTCAGCGACACATCCGTCAGTTCTTTGTTGGCCTCACCGAAGCGCTCCGTTTCATGGGGTTCGCGCACAAAGGCCCGGACAACCCTGATGCCAATGATCTGTTCCCGCAGCACGGCGTTGATGCGGTCGATCTTCTTCTGCATGGACCGGAACAGCGGCATGAGCCGGACCACCAGGTACCCCACCACCACTGTCAGGAGGGGCACCGAAACCCACACCAGCCAGGACAGGTTGAGGTCCTCGCGCAGCGCCATGATGATGCCGCCCACGCACATGATAGGCGTGGCCACCATGAAGTTCAGTCCCATCAGGACAAGCATCTGGACCTGCTGGACATCGTTGGTGCCGCGGGTGATGAGCGTGGGGGCGCCAAAGGCGTTCACGTCCTTGGCCGAGAAGCTGGTGACCTTGCGGAACACACCGCGCCGCAGGTCGCGGCCCATGGCCATGGCGGTCTTGGACCCGAAGTAGACACCGGCAATGGCGGTGCCCACCTGGACGAAGGCCACCAGCAGCATCACGGCGCCCGTGCGCCAGATGAAGTCCGTGTCCCCGCGGGAAACCCCTTCGTCGATGATCTGGGCGTTAAGGCTGGGCAGGTACAGCGCCGCCATGGTGGATGCCAGCTGAAGAACAATGACGGCCACTATGTACGGCTTGTACGGCCTGGAAAACTGCCGTATCAGGGTCAGGAGCATGCCCGCGGGTCCTTAGGATGGGTTCGACGATGGGTTCGTAAAAGCACGAGGCTTAAGTAGTAGCAGCCGGGGCTGACATCCGTAGCTTTCCAACTCTACGAAACTCCTCCCCGCGGTGAAACCGGCCCCGCGAAAGATCATCCGCCGGGAGTGCTTCCGCCCGTCACCTGCCCGCCGGGGCGGGCTCCGCCGTCGTGCTTTCCTGCTGGCGCGCCTCCTCCGGCGCCGCCTGGATGTCAACTGTGCGCCGCAGCGGCTTTTCCTTGATGAACAGCACGGACACCAGGGCCACGACACCCACGGCGGCGGAGATCAGGAACACCTCCGCGGTGGCGTCGCCGTAGGCGGCCCGCATTATCTCGCGGACCGGTTCCGGCATGTGGGCCAGGTCCATGCTGGAGCCCGCCGCGCCGCCCTGGACCGGGATGCCGGCCGCCGCCATGCCCTGGGTGGCCAGTTCGCTGACCCTGTTGGCCAGGACGGCGCCCAGCACGGAGACGCCAATGGCGCCGCCCACGGACCGGAAGAACGCCACCGAGGCGCTGGCCGTTCCAATGTCCGCAGCCCGGACGGTGTTCTGGACCGCCAGCACGAGGTTCTGCATCAGCATGCCCAGCCCAAGGCCCAGAACGGCGGTGAAGACGCCGGCCTGCCAGAGCTCGGTGGTGTGGTCCATGGTGCCTGCCAGTCCCAGCCCGCCGATCAGCAGGATGGATCCCGCGATCAGGTAGCCCTTCCACTTTCCGGTGCGGCTGATCAGCAGGCCGGAGGCCACCGAGCCCGCCAGGTTGCCGGCGATCATGGGCAGGGTCAGGAGTCCGGCCTCGGTGGGGGTGGCGCCTCGGGCCACCTGGAAGTACTGCCCCAGGAAGGTTGAGGAACCGAACATCGCGATGCCCACGGCCACGGAGGCGAGGATGGCCAGCGCCGTGGTGCGTTCGGAGATGATCTTGAGCGGGATGATGGGCTGCTCCACCTTGGATTCCACCAGGACCAGGAGGGCCAGCAGGAGGATTCCGCCGCCCACCATGAGGGCGGACTGCCAGGAGATCCAGTCGTAGTAGGCGGGGTTGCCGGCGAAGGAGACCCAGATCAGCAAGAGGCTCACACCGGAGGTCAGCAGGATGGAGCCCAGCCAGTCGATCTTGGCGGGCCGCCGGATGTGGCTGATTTTGAGGGTGACCTGCAGCAGGATCAGGGCGACGACGGCGAGCGGCACGCAGACAAAGAAGGTCCAGCGCCAGCCGAGCGGGCTGTCCACGATGAAGCCGCCCAACAGCGGTCCGCCGGCGGTGCCAACTGCCATGACCGCGCCCATGTAGCCGGAGTATTTGCCCCGGTTCCGGGGCGGGATCATGGTGCCGATGATGGCCTGGGCAAGCGCCGTGAGGCCGCCCATGGCCACACCCTGGATGACCCGCGCGCCAAGCAGCAGCGGGATGGTTTCGGACAGGCCGGCCATGACGGAGCCTGCAACGAAGATGATGATGCTGAGCTGCACCAGGACCTTCTTGTTAAAGAGGTCGGCCAGCTTCCCCCAGATGGGGGTGGTGGCCGCGTTGGCCAGCAGAGCGGCGGTGATCACCCAGGCGAAGTCGGTCTGGGTTCCGTGCAGGTCGGACATGATAGTGGGCAGGGCGTTGGCCACGATCGTGCTGCTGAGGATCGCCGTAAAGAAGGCAGCCAGGAGCCCGGTGAGGGCTTCCATGATCTGGCGGTGGGACATTTCGGGCGGTGCAGCGGGTGAACTCGGCGTGGTGGCCGGGGCGGCTGTGGTTGCCATAGGTTTTGCTCCTAGGAGGTGGTGATAGTGCCGGCCGCCGTTGCCCGGGCTGATTTCCTGAGTGATTCGGTGAGCTTGTGGAGGGTTTTCGCCGTGTTGCCGGCGTCCTCCTCGCTCCAGTCCCGCAGGTAGCCCTGCAGGACTGCCGTCCGCTGCTCCTCGATGCTCCGGAGTTTGTCCGCTCCGAGGGGCGTGAGGGCAACCAGCTGCGCCCGGCCGTCGTCGGGATCCTGCCTGCGGACCACCAGGCCGTGCTCTTCCAGGTCCGCGATGTGGCGGCTGAGGACCGGCGCGCTGACTCCGAGCCGTTCGGCCAGGCTCGTGGCGCGGGACTCCCCCTCCCCCACGAACCGCAGGACGCCCTGGAGCGCCACTCCGGTTTCCTGCCCGCGCACGCCGGCGGCGGCAATGCACCGCACCGCGCGCTGGAGATCGAAAATCTGGTAGACGAGATCGGCCGCCGTGTCCGGTGCTACTGCCATGGGTTCAGGCCTCCCTACTTGTTTGCCTGAAGCAACTATATAGCTATTTGGTTGCTTTGGGAAACTAAAGCGTGGGCGGAGATGACGAAGGGTCCCGGCATCCTGTGGATGCCGGGACCCTTCACTGCGTATTCGGCTGGGTTCGCGCGTTATTGAGGGAGGTGGGTTGGGGCGAACATCTTCAGGAGTGTTTCCACCACGACGACGTTGGGCCCGTCCGCAGCGAAGCCCGCCTTTAGCGCCTTCCCCACGTCCTCGGGAGCCACTTTCGTGGCCGGCACGCCGAAGGCCTCAGCGAGTTTGACGAAGTCCGGGCGGGCCAGTTCGGTGGCCGTTGCCTTGCCGAAGGCGCCCACCATATATTCACGCAGGATGCCGTAGCCGCCGTCGTCCACAATGAGCCAGGTGACCGGCACGTTGTGCTGCTTCGCTGTGGCAAGTTCGGAGATGGAGTACATGGACGAGCCGTCGCCCGAGACCGCGAGCACCCGGCCCGGCTTGCCGACTGTTTCCAGCCCTACGGCCGCGCCGATCGCCGCCGGGAAGCCGTAGCCCAGGCCGCCGGCGCCCTGGGCGGAGTGGAACTGGCCCTCCCGGGCGTCCCAGCAGCTCCAGCCCCAGTATGCGGCGATGGTCATGTCCCAGAAGGTCTGCATGTCCGCCGGGACCGCTTCCCGGATGTCTGCCATGAACTTCAGCTCCTTGGCGAGGTCCTGGGATTCCAGGCGGGCCCGGACCTTCGCCAGGGTTTCCTTGACCAGGTCCTCCGGAGCGGTGCCGTGCCAGCTGGGCGTGGCATGCGCGGGCCCCACCTCCAGCGCCTCGTCCAGGGCAGCCAGCGCCTGGCCGGCGTCAGCGCGGATGCCCAGCCCGGGCCGGTTGGATTCCAGGACCCGGGGTTCGGCGTCGATCTGGATGATCCTGCCGCGAGGTTCGAAGGTGAAGTAGTTGGAGGTGACCTCGCCCAGGGACGAGCCGATCACCACCAGCACGTCGGCGTCCTCGAGCAGGTCCGTCATGTAGCGGTCCTCGATCCAGGATTGCAGCGAGAGCTCATGGTTCCACGGGAACGCGCCGTTGCCGCCCGGCGTGCAGATCACCGGGGCACGGAGCTTCTCCGCGATGGACAGCAAGGACTTCTCCGCCCGGCCCCGGCGGGTGCCGCCGCCGGCAATGATGGCCGGGCGTTCCGCGGCCTGGAGCCACTTCACGGCTTCGCGGACCAGTTCCACACGCGGCGGGTTGTCCGCCGCTTCCGCGAGCGCATCCTCCACCGGCGGGACCATGATCGGATCCAGCAGGACGTTCTGGGGGATCTCAAGCCACACCGGCCCCTGGGGCGAGGAGATCGCCTCGGTCCACGCGTCCTGGATTGCGGACGGAATGCCGGAGGCATGCTGGATCAGGCGCTGACTCTTGGTGACGTTCGCGGCCGAGGCCTTCTGGTCATCGAGCTGGTGCAGCATGCCCTTGCGCCGGGCGCCCAAACCGTCGAGCGGAATCTGGCTCGCCACCACCACCATCGGCACGCCGGTGGCATAGGCCTCCTGCAGCCCAGCCAGGGACGTCAGTGCACCGGGACCGGTGGAGAGGAACAGGACGCCCACTTCACCCGTTGCCCGTGAGTACCCGTCTGCGGCGAAGGCGGAGTTGTTCTCCACCCGCGAGGAAACGAACTGCAGGTTGCCCCGGCCCATCGCGTCGAAGAGTCCCAGGGCGTGCTGGCCGGGGATGCCGAAGACGGTTTTTGCGCCCAGCGCTTCGAGTGTCTCGACGACGAGGTCCCCGCCGTTGCGGGTGCCGGTACGTGGACCATTCCCTGCGGGCACAGCTGCCTGATCCGGATCGTGATCGGCCATCTCCGTTACTCCTTGCCTGCCGGCGCGAAGCCTGCCGGGCGGCGGGCCTCCTGGCCGAGGGACTGGGCGGCGTAGCCTGTTGCCGCGCCGAAGCGGTCCCCTTCTACGGCATTGTCCGCCATCAGCGTGACCAGCTCGTAGGCAACGTGGCTTGCGGCGACGCCGGTGATCTCGGCGTGGTCGTAAGCGGGAGCGACCTCCACGACGTCGGCGCCCACCAGGTTCATGCCGCGGAAGCCGCGGATAATTTCCAGCAGCTCGCGGCTGGTGATGCCGCCGGCCTCGGGAGTGCCGGTGCCGGGGGCATGGGCCGGGTCCAGGACGTCAATGTCCACGGAGATGTACAGCGGACGGTTGCCGATCCGGTCTCGGACCTTGGCCACAGTTTCCAGGACGCCCTGATAGTAGACGTCCGCCGAGGTGACGATGCCGAACCCGAAGCGATGGTCGTCTTCGAGGTCCTTTTTGCCGTAGAGAGGGCCGCGGGTGCCGATGTGGCTGATGGCCTCCGTGTCGAGGATGCCTTCCTCGACGGCGCGGCGGAACGGCGTGCCGTGGGTGTATTCGGCGCCGAAGTAGGTGTCCCAGGTGTCAAGGTGTGCGTCGAAGTGGAGCATGGCGACCGGCGCTCCCGCCCGCTCAGCCGCTGCGCGGAGAAGCGGCAGGGCGATGGTGTGGTCCCCGCCCAGCGTTACCAGCTTGCTGCCGCCTGCGGTGAGGTCCAGCGCGTTCTGCTGGATGGTTTCAATCGCCTCATGGATGTTGAACGGGTTGACCGCCATGTCCCCGGCGTCGGCAACCTGGATGTTCTCGAACGGGCTGACATCCCATGCCGGGTTGTAAGGGCGCAGCAGCCGGCTGGCTTCGCGGACGTGGTTGGACCCGAAGCGGGCACCCGGGCGGTAGGAGACGCCCGAATCGAACGGCACGCCCACCACGGTGACATCAGCTTTGGCCACCTGGTCCAGCCGCGGCAGGCGGGCATATGTGGCAGCACCCGCGTAGCGCGGGATCCGGGATGAATCGATGGGGCCAAGGTTGCCGTTGGCTTCGATGCGCAGCTCTTCCACTGGAGGCCTCTCCTTCGAGGAGTTGAGGGACTGTTGTGATTGCCATCATACAGCTTGTTTTCCATAGAGCATCATATGTTTACTTTCTACTCGGTGGCCCAGCAGACCCGTGCGTTCCTGCCCAGTTACTCCCGGCGCCACCGCGGGCCCTCCCACCTCAACCGCAGGATTCCGGCACTCCGCGTCAGCAGGAACCCGGCGCACGGCAGGTAACTGGGATGGAACGCACACACGGTCGGGCAGGAGTGTCCACATAGGGCGGGCATCCGATTCCCCTGCGGCAATTGCGGCGATCAGATGGCGATGTGGACATTCTTGAGTATCTGCAGAAGGCCGGCGGAGTCGCGCGATCGGCCCAACTCCTCCACGCCGGCTTCTCGCGCCGTGACCTGCTACGGCTCAGGGAGTCCGGAGCCAGCCAGCCCAGGCGCGGGGTCTTCGCCCTCCCGGGCTGCGATGAGGATTACCAGGCGGCAATCCGGCACAACGGCCGGCTCAGCTGCGCCAGCGCCGCCGCCCACTATGGGCTCTGGCTGAGACAGCCACCTTCACGGCTCCACCTGGCCTGCAACCATGGCCACGGCAGCGGCTTTGTCCGCCACCGCACAGTCAGGTTCGAGGGGCATCCGTTCGCACCGGTAGCCGCAGTGGAAGACGTAGCCCTGCATGCTTTGGGCTGCCTCCCACCGCCAGCATCCACCGCGATGGCGACGTCGGCAATCCGGCTGCATGGCGTATCCCCGGAACTGCTGGCGCACCACCTGCGGGCAGACCGTTCCGGCACAGCACTCCGCGTACTGCGGGAACTCGACGTGCGCGCCGAATCCATCGTCGAGGTCGATGCGCAGCACCTGTTCCGGAGTAACGGGATCGACTACGAGGCGCAGGTCTTCCTGCCCGGGATTGGCCGGGTGGACTTCCTGCTGGATGGCTTCCTCATCGTGGAGATCGACGGCTTCGCGTTCCATTCCAAACGCGAGGACATGCTCCGCGACCGGAACCGCAACAACACCTCCACCGTCAACGGGTATTCCGTCCTGCGCTACATGCCCGAGCACGTGTGGTTCAGCCCGGACCAGGTCATGGCGGAAATTAGGACCGTGTTGGCGGCCCGGCACTTCACAGCTCACTGATTTGCATGCGCTCCAGCCCAGTTACTGTTGGACATCAGCCGTTGGGCGGGACGAGTTCCCACAGAACGGGCGGCTGCAACAACGTGCCGCCGTGAGCAACCGGGAAGGAACGCACGCGGTTGGGCAGGAGTTACCGGCTGGCGGCGGGAACCAGGACCCACAGCACCTCGACCGGCTTGTCCGTGGGGTTGACCCAGGTGTGCGGTTCACGGCCCGGGAAGGTCACCGTGTCTCCGGCATTGAGGTCGTATTCCTCATTGGTGAGGATCAGCCGGATGCTGCCCTTGATCACGTGGAGCACGTCAACGTCGCAGTCCACGGCGTAGAGCTCGGACTCGCCGCGGCCGCGCGGGTCGATCGAGGCCTGGATGATCTGGATGCGCCGCTCCGAACGGGCGGTGAGGAGCCGCTCCACGATGCCTTCGCCGCCGAGGGAGATCCTTGGTCCCTCGTTGCGTTTGGTCAGGTGCGTCTCGGGGGCCGCGAACAGATCGCCGATTGAAATCGACAACACCTGGCACAGCGTCACGAGCGAGGCGACAGACGGCGACGTCAGGTCCCGCTCCACGCGGCTAAGGAACCCCTTGGTGAGGCCCGTGGCATCGGCCACCTGCTCTATGGTGAGCCGCTGGGACTGCCGGGCCGCACGGATCCTGGAACCGATGGCTACCGGAACGTTGCTCGGCTCAACTGGCAGTGCCTTCATCTACGAACCTTTCATGGCCGGCCGCCCGGCTCCGCTCTGGAGCAATCCTAATGGGCCACCCCTACTGTGACGCGTCATTGCAGGCGTGGCCCGGGGACCGTAAACCTCCCTTGACTGTTACCGCCGTCACAGCCTAGCTTTGGACAACAGTTGTTGCCTATATAGCAATAACCGAGAACCTTCCCCCATTTCCGCAGCGGTTGCCCGGCTTCCCCGGCACCCGGACCGGGCCCGCTGCCAACACGCTCCAAGGAGCCAACATGGACGTAAATGTCATCAACATCGCAATCGTGGTGGTGTATCTGCTGGCGATGCTGGCTTTTGGCTGGTGGGGCAAGTCCCGCACCAAGAACAACAGCGACTTCCTGGTAGCCGGCCGGCGCCTCGGCCCCTTCCTCTACACAGGCACCATGGCCGCCGTCGTCCTTGGCGGCGCCTCAACCGTCGGTGGCGTGGGGCTGGGCTACAAGTTCGGCATCTCCGGCATGTGGCTGGTGGTGGCCATCGGCGCAGGCGTCCTGCTGCTCAGCCTCCTGTTCGCCGGCACCATCCAGAAACTGAAGATCTACACCGTCTCGCAGATGCTCACTTTGCGCTACGGCAGCCGGGCCACCGAAGCCTCGGGGATCGTGATGCTCGCCTACACCCTGATGCTGTGCGCCACGTCCACCGGCGCCTACGCCACCATCTTCGTGGTCCTCTTCGACTGGGACAGGGCGCTTGCCATCGCGGTCGGCGGAGCAATCGTGCTGGTTTACTCCACGGTGGGCGGCATGTGGTCCATCACCCTGGCCGACCAGGTGCAGTTCGTCATCAAGACGGTGGGCATCTTCTTCCTTATGCTCCCCTTCACCCTGAGCGCCGCCGGCGGCCTGGACGGCATCCGCAGCCGCGTGGACGAAAGCTTCTTCCAGATTGACGGCATCGGGCTCCAGACGATCATCACCTACTTCGTGGTCTACACCCTTGGCCTGCTGATCGGCCAGGACATCTGGCAGCGCGTCTTCACGGCCAGGACCCCGGGCGTTGCCCGTTGGGGCGGTGCCACGGCCGGCATCTACTGCATCCTCTACGGCGTGGCCGGCGCCCTGATCGGCATGGCCGCCAGCGTTGCCCTGGCCAATGTTGAGATCGCGGCCAAGGACGACGTCTACGCAGAGGTTGCCCAGACCCTGCTCCCCGTCGGCATCGGCGGGCTGGTCCTCGCTGCAGCCGTGGCCGCCATGATGTCCACAGCCTCCGGCGCCCTTATCGCCGCGGCCACCGTGGCCCGTGCAGACGTCCTGCCCTTTGTTGCCAGCTGGTTCGGCAAGACCATCAACACCGAAGACACGGACAACCCGGAGCACGACGTCAAAGCCAACCGCGCCTGGGTCCTCGCCCTGGGCATCGTGGCCATCGTCATCGCCATCATCACCAAGGACGTGGTGGCAGCCCTGACCATCGCCTACGACATCCTGGTTGGCGGCCTCCTGGTGGCAATCCTCGGCGGCCTGGTATGGAAGCGCGGGACAGGCCTGGCCGCCGCGGTTTCCATGGCGGTGGGATCCGTGGTGACCCTGGGCACCATGATCATCCTGGAAGTCAACGCCAAGGCGCCGCTGGACGGCATCTACGCCAACGAGCCCATCTACTACGGCCTCCTGACCTCCGCCGTGGCCTACATTGCGGTGTCCCTGCTGACCAGGCCCACCGACCCGCAGGTCATGCGCAACTGGCAGCGCCGGGTTGCCGGGCAGGACAACGAAGAGGTGCCGGCTCCGGCCGCCGTCGGCTAATCCGCTAAATCCGCTAAATCCGGCAGGGCCCGCCAGGCCCGGCGGAAGGTTCCACGGTAAAGCACGACGGCGGCACCTCCTCCCGCGTTACAGCGAAGGAGGTGCCGCCGTCGTCAGTCCTGCTCGGCTTCGCGGACCTCGTCCGGGTCCTCCAGCGGGACCGGGCGGTCCTCGGCGTCGATGACGACAGGAGGCGGCTGGACTACCGGCTCCTCTTCGTCCAGGTATTCGTCCTCGGTGTCCCAGTCGTCCTCAACTACCGGTGCATCCTCTGCGTAGTCATAGGCGGGGTCCGCCTCTACGGCATCCAGGTGCGGCATGTCCGGGTGCTGTCCGGTGGTGCTCATGATTGAACCTCCGTTTGTTCGCCTGACGTGCTCTTTCAGTGAGGGCGCTGGCTGCGCCACACTTTCATCACAGCACCGCCCGGCATACGGGTCAATAGCGCAAATAACCGGCCGGAGTCACCCTCAGGGCCTGCCCTGGATTACGGCGGACCGAAACCTCCCAGGGAGGAATACCTGCCAAAAATCCGCGGATTTTCGCAGTAAGCTGGCACTGCAATGGGGCCGAACCATGCCCCATCCAGCCCAGGAGTGTCCGTGTCTCCGCACGCCCAGAACAACCGCAACGCCACGCCCCAGGCGTCGCCCCTTCCCGCTGCACCCGAAGCAGCTGCACCGGAAGCATCCGTACCGGACCAGCAGCCCCAGCCGTCGCCGTCGGACATCAAGCGATGGCGGCAATACCTCGCGGACGAGCGCGCCGAAGCCGCCGTCTACCGGGACCTCGCGCAAAACCGGCAGGGCGAAGAACGCGACATCCTCCTGGCCCTGGCCGAGGCCGAAGGCCGCCACGAAGCACACTGGCTGGGTCTGCTGGGAGACCGTGCGGGCAAGCCCCGGCGGGCGTCACTCCGCAGCCGGCTGCTCGGTTTCCTGGCCCGGCATTTCGGCTCCGTGTTCGTGCTGGCGCTGGCCCAGCGCGCCGAAGGCCGCTCCCCCTACGCCAAGGATCCCAACGCCACGGACGCCATGGCCGCTGATGAACAGATCCACGAGGAAGTGGTCCGCGGGCTGGCCACACGGGGACGCAACCGCCTGGCGGGAACTTTCCGCGCGGCGGTGTTCGGCGCCAATGACGGACTGGTCAGCAACCTGTCCCTGGTGATGGGCATGGCCGCTTCCGGCGTGGCCAGCAGCGTGGTGCTGCTCAGCGGCATCGCCGGCCTCCTGGCCGGTGCCATGTCCATGGGGGCCGGCGAGTTCATTTCCGTCCGTTCCCAGCGGGAACTGCTGGCGGCAACCCGGCCCACACAGGTCACCCTGGTGGCGGCTCCCAAGCTGGACCTCGAGCACAACGAACTGCTCCTGGTCTACCTGGCCAGGGGCATGACCCAGGAAGCGGCGGAGCACCGGGTGGCCGAGCGCACCGGCCTGTTGCCCTGTGACTGCGACCCCAGCCTTTCGCTGCAGCCGGAACTGCCCGACGTCGATGACCAGCACGAGGCTGTTGGCACCGCATGGGGCGCGGCCCTCTCCAGCTTCTGCTTCTTCGCGTCCGGGGCAATTGTTCCCGTCCTGCCGTTTGTGTTCGGCCTGACCGGCGTGCCTGCACTGGTGGTGGCGGGCGTCCTGGTGGGCCTCGCCCTGCTGGTCACCGGCGCCACCGTTGGCCTGCTGTCCGGCACGTCACCCCTGACGCGCGGGATCCGCCAGCTGGCCATTGGCCTGGGCGCGGCGGCAGTCACCTACCTGCTGGGGCTCGTCTTCGGCACCGTGGTGGGCTAGCGGTGGCCTGCTAATGGGCGCGCGTTAGTGGAGGACCACGGCGCGGGGTCCCGCCATGCGCGGGTCAGGGTCCGCCGGGGCGCACGCGGTATTGGCAGGCTCCTGGTCATCGCCGCGCTGACCACGGCTGCCGTGTTCGGTGCGGCCGTGGCGGTCAGCGATCCGCGGGTCAAGGGATTCCTGGATGTCCGCATCGGCCCGGGAACCGGCCCGCCAGGCGGAACGTCCGGGGAGCCGGAAGGCCGGCAGGGCGCCGGCCCCACCGGGCACGCAGGCCAGGCACCGCCGGCCGAGGGCCGGACCAAAACGCCGCCTCCGGGATTCGAGGAGTCGGAGGCTCCCCTGGGAGCGGCCAGCCCGCCGCCGCCGGGCAGTGCTTCCTACCGTTTCCTGACAGTCAACGGGGACGGCAGCCCGGTGGGGTATTCCCCCTGCAGGCCGCTGCACTATGTGGTCAATGATGAGCTGGCCCCTGCCGGAGCACAGCAGCTCATTGCGGAGGCCATCAGCACCATCTCGGCCGCCACCGGCATCCAGTTCACCTACGACGGAACCACCCGTGAACTGCCCTCACCCCAACGGCCGCCGTACCAGCCGGAGGCCTACGGCGAGCGCTGGGCGCCGCTGCTCATCGCCTGGACAACACCGGAGGTGGCTCCGCAGCTCAGGGGCAAGGTGATCGGCACCGGGGGCAGCACCCATTTCAGTTACGACGACGGCCCCAAGGCCTTCGTCACAGGCGGCCTGGACCTGGACTCACCGCAGATCGCCGACGAACTCCTGAACCCCGATGGCCACCTTTACGCACGCGCCGTGATCCTGCATGAGCTCAGCCATGTCATGGGACTTGACCACGTGGAGGACCCCACGCAGCTGATGTACCCGGAGATCGGCACGCCGGAGGGGCTGTCCGCCGGAGACCTCAACGGGCTGTTTGAGCTGGGCAAGGCCCAGTGCCGCAAGGACCTCTGACCGGCCGGGCCGGCATACCTGCCAGGTTTCAGGGGGCCCGCCAGATTTCAGGAGGCCCGCCCTGGGCCCAACTGGCTTTGCAGCACCTCAACCGCATCCTGCACGGAATCCACCAGGAATATGTGTTCTTCCATCGGCCGGCCGGCTGCCAGGCTGCGGAGCATGGGCCAGGCGGGGTACTGGTGTTCCCAGTGGTCCCTGCCCACCAGCACCATGGGCGTGACCTTTTCCCGCGCGCCGTAGTAGTTCTCGCAGGCGTCCTGGAAAATTTCCTGCACCGTGCCCGCGGCGCCGGGAAGGAAGACGATGCCTCCCTTGCACAGTTCCAGCAGGATGGCTTCCCTGATGGCGTTGGCAAAGTATTTGGCGATGTGCGTGGCGAAGTAGTTGGGCGGCTCGTGCCCGTAGAACCACGTGGGAATGCCGAGCGACGGCGTCCCGCCGGGAAAGCGTTCGACGACGGCGGCAGCGGCGCGCGCCCACGCGGACACCGAGGGACGGAAGCCGGGGACGGCGGCGAGCGTGTCCAGCGCCGCCCGCACCTCGCCGTCGGACGCCTCGCTGAGGTACGCGCCCAGGTTGGCCGCCTCCATGGCCCCCGGCCCTCCGCCGGTGGCCACCACGCGACCGTCCCGCGCAAGCAGCCGGCCCAGCAGCGCGGCCTGGGCAAAGTCCGTGCTGCCGCGCTGCGCCGCGTGCCCGCCCATCACTCCCACCATGGCCCGGTCCCGCCACGGCGCTGCCCGGGTCAGCTCGTCCAGGGCGTCGCCGATGGCGTGGTCGTGCAGCGCCGAGGCGAGGGTGGCATCCAGCCGGTGCCGCTGGCCGTCGTGGATGCTCCACTGGTAGATCCGGGCATCCGGGAGCTGCTCATACGGGGAGTGCGGCAGCCCCGCGTAAAGCTCCTGCGGTGAATAGAGGGTGGCACGGTAGGGGTTGAAAGGTACCGCCTCCAGCCGCGGAAAGATCAACGCTCCCCGTTGCCGGAGGAGGTCCTCGGTGCCGTCGTCGAACGTGCAGCCGAGGAAGATGGCCCCCTCCACGTGCATGCCCTCCAGCGCAGCGGTCCTCCCCCGCAGGTCCAGGGACTGTGCGTGCCAGCCGTGCATGTCCAGGGCACCTGCGCTGACCAACCGGTCGAAGCTTTCCAGGTCCTGGACTTCGAGGTTGTGCGGGTGGGGGCCCAGGTTTCCTGAGAGGTTCACGGTCTAAACCTAAAGCAAAGCGGGGCCGGTTTCCGCCTGTCAGGAGCTCCGGAATGGGCTGGCCCTCGGAGACCTTGGCCTGCCGGGCCGGTGCCTGCTACGATCAAATGGAAGTATGTCCTATCAAGCGAACATATAGCGGCAAAGTTGCCGTACTGCGTTTGGCTCCCGATCGGGCTGAAGCCGCAGAAAGGAACGTACCGTGGCAAACAACCTGGGTCTCAGTATCGACCGCTCCTCCCCCGTGCCCCTGTACCACCAGGTGGTCCAGGGCATAGAAGCGGCCATCTACAGTGGCGTGCTGGAACCGGGCAGCCGGCTCGACAACGAAATCGACCTTGCCGCCCAACTGAACCTCTCGCGCCCCACCATGCGGAAGGCCATGGACGAACTGGTCCGGTCCGGGCTGCTTGTGCGGAAACGCGGCGTGGGAACCCAGGTGGTGTCAAGCCAGGTGCGGCGCCCGCTGGAGCTCTCCAGCCTCTATGACGACCTCACCAACAACGGCAAGAAACCCACCACCGAGGTCCTGAGCTTCTCCCACATTGAGGCGGACGAGGCCACCCTGTCCACGCTGCAGCTCCCGGCCGGTGCAAAGGTCTACCACTTCACCCGGCTGCGGAAAGTGGGGGGCAAGCCCCTGGCCCTGATGGAGAACTGGGTCCGCGACGACATCACGGAGATGGACGAGGCGATGCTGTCCGCCGAGGGGCTCTACGCCATCCTGCGCCGCGGGGGCGTCAACTTCCGATTGGCCACCCAGCGGATCGGGGCAATGACCGCTAACGAATACCAGGCCGGCATGCTCGACGCCGAGCAGGGATCCGCCCTGGTCACCATGGAACGCACCGCAGTGGACGACACCGGCCGCCGGGTTGAAACCGGCCACCATGTGTACCGCGCGGATTCCTACAGCTTTGAAATGACACTCGTACAGCGCTAGTTCAAGGAGCCAACTGCATGACCAACTGGGTCTATCCCCTGGGCACAGCCGCCGACGGCAAGTGGGATGTTTCGATCGGGACGTCCGATTCCTCCCTCTCCGTGGAGGGGTGGGCACACACCGGACTGAAGGTGGCCACCCTGGCCGCAAGGGCCGACGTCGTCCTTCCCGCCGCGGCAGAGGAACGCATTGTGGTCCCGCTCAACGGCTCGTTCACCGTCACCGTGGACGGCACGGAATACCAGCTGGCGGGCCGTGCCTCCGTGTTCCACGGCCCCAGCGACGTCCTCTACTCCGGCGCGGGCCGGGAGGTCACCATCAGCTCGGCCGACGGCGGTCGCGTGGCGATTGCCACAGCACCGGCGAAGGATTCGTACCCCACCCGCCTGGTGACCGCCGTCGAGACCCCCGTGGAACTCCGCGGGGCGGGCAACTGCTCCCGCCAGGTCCACAACTTCGGGACGCCCGCCGCGCTGGAGGCCGACAGGTTCATCGTCTGTGAAGTACTCACTCCCGCCGGCAACTGGTCCTCCTATCCCCCTCACAAGCACGACGAGGAAAAGGACGGCGAGACGCAGCTGGAGGAGATCTACTACTTCGAAACGCAGGTGGCTGCCAGTTCCGCAGCCCCGGCCGACGCCGATGCCATGGGCTACCAGCGCGTGTACGCCTCCGATGAGCGCCCCATCGACGTGTCCGCCGAGGTGCGTACGGGCGATGTTGTCTTGGTGCCTTACGGCTGGCACGGCCCCGCCATGGCGGCCCCGGGCTATGACCTGTACTACCTGAACGTCATGGCCGGCCCGGGACCGGTTCGCGAGTGGCTCATCAGCGACGATCCGCACCACGGCTGGGTGCGCCAGACGTGGGACGGACAGGACATCGACCCCCGGCTGCCGTTCGGCGCCTGAACGCGGCGCGGGCCCTGGACGCCGTCCGGCACCCCTCCCCCGATGGCAGGGTGGAGTCGTCAGCCATCCAGCCCTGCACATCTGGACGAAGACTCACACTTTGAGGGCGACTCACACTTTGAGGGCGTCTTCGACGTCCGACGGCGCCGCTTCCAGGACTCCCGCCGGTGTTTTGCTGCGCCTGGCGCCAGCCGCTGCGAAAGCCATGACCGCCAGGCCCAGCACTGTAATGCCCGCTCCTGCCCAGATGGGCGAGGTGTAGCCGAGCCCTGCAGTAATGGTGACGCCGCCAAGCCACGCGCCCAGTGCGTTGCCCACATTGAACGCCCCGATGTTTGCACCGGAGGCCAGGGTGGGGGCGCTGCTGGCGTAGTTCATCACCCGCATCTGCAGGCCGGGTACGGTGGCGAAACCGAAGCCGCCCATAAGTACCAGTGAGGCCACAGTGAGCACCTGGCTGGTGGCCGTGAGGGCAAAGACGACGAGGATGGCGGTAAGGGCCGCGAGAACCACCAGTAGGGTGCGGTCCAGGTTCCGGTCAGCCGCTTTTCCGCCGAGCGTGTTGCCCGCGAAGAGCCCCAGGCCGAACAGGATCAGGAGCCAGGGCACCGTGCCGGCAGCGAAACCGGACACTTCGGTGAGGGTGTAGGCGATGTAGGTGAAGGCGCCGAACATGCCCCCGAAACCGAGGATGGTCACCACAATCGAGAGCCATACCTGCCCGGAGCGGAAGGCCCGCAGTTCGCCGCGCAGCCCTCCGGTTTCGCCCCGCGCTCCGGCTGCCTTGGGGACGAGCGCCAGGATCCCGGCGAGCGCCAGGAAACCGATGATGGTGATGGCCCAGAAGGTGGCACGCCAGCCCGCAGCCTGGCCCAGGAGGGTGCCGAACGGCACACCCAGGACGTTGGCCGCCGTCAGGCCGGTAAACATCAGCGCGATGGCGCCCGCCTTCTTCGCAGGGGCAACCATGCCTGCCGCCACCACCGAGCCGATGCCGAAGAAGGCGCCGTGGGCCAGCGCCGCGACAACCCGGCCTGCCATCATGGGCCAGTAGTCGGCTGCGGTGGCCGACAGCAGGTTGCCTGCGATGAACAGGACCAGCAGCGCCGCCAGCACCGGCTTCCGCTGGAAACGGGTGACGGCCGCGGTGAGGCCCAGGGCGCCCACCACCACCGCCAGCGCGTAGCCGGAAATGAGCCAGCCCGCTTCCGCTTCGGTGACACCGAAGTCCGCTGCCACCTCGGGCAGCAGGCCCATGATCACAAACTCCGTAAGTCCAATTCCAAAGCCTCCAAGGGCCAGTGCTATCAATCCGACAGGCATGCCGGTACTCCTCCGTGTTGTGTGGGGACGCGCATGTTGGTGGGCGCAGGATTGCGCGTAAACTAGTTGCAGGCGCGGGATTTATTGTTGCACACGCAAATATACCGCGCAAGCAACTATCTGGGTGAGGAGTACCACCATGGGCATTAAGGACGACGCCGTTGAGGTCCGCGCGCAAGGCTGGCGCACGCTTGCGGCCCTCCACGGCCTCATCGAGACGGAATTGGAGCGCTCCCTCCAGTCCCGGTACAAGCTATCGGTGGTGGAATACACGGTCCTGGATGCCCTGAGCAGGCAGGACGGCTGGCACATGCGGATGCAGCAGCTGGCCCGCGCTTCTGCTTTGAGCCCCAGTGCCACCACCCGGCTGGTCAACCGGCTGGAGGACAGGGGCCTGCTGACGCGCATCCTGTGCGCTGACGACCGCCGGGGAATCTATACGGAGCTGACGCCCACAGGCCTCAGCCTCCTTGAGGAAGCGAGGCCGGTGCACGACGCCACCCTCGAACGTGCACTGGGGGCGGCGCAGGACATCCCTGAGCTGGCCCCCCTGGTGGACGCGCTACCCAAGCTGCACGCAGTTTCCTGACCCGTCAAGGTCGCTCAGGACATTTGGCTGACCGTAGCTCCTGCCACCCGCACCGGGAGGCCGCTGGCCAGGGACTCCTGCGCGGCGTCTGCCACCCGGGAGGCGGCCACAGCGTCCTCGGGCGTGCACGGGTTGTCCCGCTCGCCCAGGACAAGCTCAACGAACGCGGCCATTTCGGAACGGTATGCCTGGTCGAAACGCTCGGCGAAGGTCCTGTGCGGCTCACCCGAATGGAAAACGACGCCGGGCTCGGCCGAGGCCATGGCGGTCTTTTCGTCCAGGCCCACCATCAGCGACCGGCTGGACCCCTGGATTTCCAGGCGCACGTCATGGCCCGCCCCGTTGTACCGCGTGGCCGAAACCGTGCCTACCGTCCCGTCGTCGAACGTCACCAGCGCCAGGGCCGTATCCACGTCCCCTACTTCGCCGATTGCCGGGTCACCGTTGTTGGAGCCCTTGGCGTAGACCTCGACGATCTCGCGGCCCGTCAGCCAGCGCAGGATGTCGAAGTCGTGGACCGAGCAGTCCCGGAAGAGTCCACCGGAGGTTGCCAGGAACTCCACGGGCGGCGGAGCCATGTCGCAGGTGACCGCGCGCAGGGAGTGGATCCATCCAAGCTCGCCGGCCTGGTACGCCCGCCGTGCCTCAAGGTATCCGGCATCGAAACGCCGCTGGTGGCCGATCTGGACCACGCCGTTGTTGTCCCGGATGTAGTCCAGGACCGGCAGGGCGTCCGCAACGTTCATGGCCACCGGCTTTTCGCAGAAGACCGGGATGCCAGCGTCCACTCCCGCCTTGATCAGCTCGGGATGGGTCGCGGTGCCCGTGGCCACCACCAGGCCGTCAATGCGGGAGGCGAGCAGTGCATCCACGGAAGAATGGTACTCGGCGCCGAGGCCCGCGGCAACGCTCCGGGCATGCTCTTCAGCCACGTCCGTGAGGCGGAGGGTCACGTTAATTCCCTTCGGATTCAACACCTCGTTGAGGGCGGCGATGTTCTGGGCGTGCATGACGCCGATCCGGCCTACGCCGACCAAGCCAAGCGCTACATTCTTCATGATTTTTCCTCTGCATAGACGGTAAAAGCGGTCCGGAAGGCGTCGAGGGCTGCGTTGCTGTCATCCTTCGCCCACGCCTCCATGCCTACTGTGCCCTCATAGCCGGCCTCGGCCAGGGCCCGGGCCACAGCCGCGTAGTTGATTTCCCCGGTGCCCGGCTCGCAGCGTCCGGGCACGTCCGCCACCTGGATTTCACCGATGTAGTGCATTGCCGACCTCACCAGTTCGATGAGGTTCCCCTCCCCCAGTTGGGCGTGGTAGAGATCCAGCATCAGTTTGGCGTTCGGGTGCCCCGCGGCCTCCACCAGTGCGAGGGTGTCCTTGGCGCGTGCCAGCGGAATGCCGGGATGGTCGACGATTGTGTTCAGGTTCTCCAGGCAGAACGTCACGCCGTGCTTTTCGCCCAAGGCGCCCAGCCGCTGCAGGGTACGCGCGCCCGTGGCCCACATGCGTCCGGTGGAGCGGTATACCGGGCGGGCGGCGCGGCCGTCCACCAGTTCAGCCGGGTGCACCACCATGCGGCTGACGCCGAGCTCGACGGCGGTGGGGATCAGCGCTTCAGCTGACCGCACCACGTCGTCGGCCGTGTCCGGGTCCACCAGGCTGCCGGACGTGTAGCCGGTCATGGAGGAGAAGACGGCCCCGGTAGCTTTCAGTGCCCGGACGTCCTTGGTCCGGGAGTCCCAGAGTTCGACGTCGAATCCCGCCTCATGGATCCTGCGCACCCGTTCCAGGAACGGCAGGTCCAAAAAGACCATCTCGGCGCAGACGGCCAGGCGCATCAGAGGGCTGCCTTCTCGCTGACGATGACGGGGGCCCCGCGTTTGACCGATTCGATGCAGGCCAGGGCCATGGCCAGGGCACGGCGGGCATCGGCGGCGCCGGGCGTCAGCGTGAAATCGGGCGACGGCGACGGCACGCCGTCGCGCTTTGCCCGCACGGCCGCGGCGAAGTCGGCGAGTTCGTCCGTGTAGGCCTGGCGGAACAGCTCCACGTTCAGGCGCGGTGTATCCGCCGAAAGTCCTTCGGCGGTGTAGCGCCGGGCCGCCGTTTCGGTGGACCGGCCGGCCTGCACCATGCCTTTGGAGCCGAAGACTTCGCCACGGACGTCGTACCCGTAGAGTGCACTGAAGTTTGCTTCGGCCACCGCCACGGCGCCGTTGCTGTACCGGATGGTCACCACGGCGGTGTCCAGGAACCCCTGGTCGCGCAGGGACGGCTCCACGAGCGCATCGGCCACGGCGTAGACCTCCACGGGTTCGGCCCCCTCGTTGAACCAGTTGAGGGTGTCGAAGTCATGGATCAAGGTTTCAAGGAAGATTGTCCATGCCGGGACCCTGGCGGCATGGGGGATACTTCCGTTCCCCGGGTCACGGGTCAGCGAGCGCAGGAGCTGCGGGGTTCCTGCCGTTCCGGCGGCGAGGTCCTTCTTCGCTGCCTTGAAGTCATCGGCGTACCGGCGGTTGAATCCGATCTGGAAGTGGACACCTGCCTCGTCCACGGCGGCGAGCGCGGCGTCGAGTTCGGCGAGGGTCTGGCCGGCGGGCTTCTCGCAGAAAACGTGCTTCCCGGCGGCGGCCGCCTGCGCGATGAGTGCTGAGTGGAACCGTGCAGGGCTGGCGATGATCACGGCGTCAATCTCCGGATCGGCCAAGATGTCATCAGCGCTGGCCGTCACCTTGGCGGTACCCAGCTCCAGGGCAAGGTTCTGCGCGGACTCGAGGTTGGGGTCGGCGATGGCGGCCAGGTCAGCGCTGGGGACGCGGCGGGCAATGCTTTCGGCATGGAACGCACCCATCCAGCCTGAGCCGATAAGACCGATCCGTACCGGTACTGGGCCCACCGTGGGGTTCTGGGTGATGTAAGCCAAGGGCTCATCCTTTCGAGGTTGTGTACTGCAGTGTTTCGAGGGGTGGCTTTCCCTCGCCCGGGAAGCCAATGCCGAGCTGGCGCCGGATTTCGTCGGCCGCCTCCATGGTCCGGATGGAAGCGGCGAGCGTCCGTTCCGGCACCTCGACCAGGCCGCCTGCGACGGCACGGGCCACGGCGGCGGCCTCGTAGTGCAGGCCCTCGAAGTGGGCTCCGGGCGGTTCGTCATAGCGGAGCCGTGATCCGTCCGGGAACCGCAGCTCGAATCCGCCGGGCATGTTGAACGGACCATTCAGGGTCAGCGTGGCTTTGGAGCCTACGATCGTTGCCGCCGTGGGCGTAAAGTTGTGGAGATGTGTGTTCATGACGGCCTGGCTTCCGCCGTCGAATTCCATGACAGCGGAGAGCTGGGCATTAACCCCTGATTCGTGCTTTTGCCCCAGGGCGAGGATCTGTTTGGGAGCTCCCAGAACTTCGGTGATCAGCGCCAGTGGGTACGTTCCGAGGTCCAACAGCGGCCCGCCGGCCAGGGCCGGATCAAAGATCCGGTGGCTTCGCTCGAAGTGTTCGCCGTACTCCGCCAGGACGGTGGTGACTGTGCCAAGAGTCCCCGCCTCGAGGACCTGCCGGACCACATCGAACTTGGGCAGGAAGAAGCTCCACATTGCCTCAGCAACGAAAACGCCCGCGGCCTTTGCCCGCCTCGCGATGTCATTCGCTTGTACCGCGTTGAGCCCGATGGGCTTCTCGATCAAGACGTGCTTGCCGGCGTTGAGCGCCAGTACAGCCGCCGGGTGGTGCCCGGTGTGCGGAGTGCACACGTAGATGATGTCGATGCCCGGATCGTTCGCCAGTTCTTCATAACTGCCATAGGCTGCCGGGATGCCGAAGGACTCGGCGAACGCCTTGGAGCGGGTGAGCGAGCGGGACGCGACGGCGGCGATCACCTGGTCCGTGTGCGCCTGGACTGACTCGGTGAAGCGCTCAGCGATCCAGCCGGGTCCCATGATCCCCCAGCGCAGGACGGGGGCTTCCATGGAGTCAGGCACGCGCGCCGCGGGGAGGCGTGCAGGCGCCATCAGTAGATGACCTTCGTGTAGGCACCGTCGCTGTGCAGCGACCGGATCATTGCCTGGGCAACCTGGGATGCCCGCAGGCCGTCTTCTCCCGTGGCAAGCGTGGCCGGTTCACCGAGTTCGAGCGCGGAGATCCACGCCTGCAGCTGGAGCCGGTAGGCGTCGGCGAAGCGGGGACGCCAGTCAGCGGGAATCCGTGAGCGCCGTTGGCCTTCCTCCTGCACGGCCAGGACCGCCGGTTCCGGCAGGGCGGTGGTGCCCCGCTCCGACACGACCTCACAGGCGGTTGTGTAGCCGTACTGTGCATTGAGGAACAACTCCAGGGTGGCGAGGGTTCCGTCTGCCAGGCGGAACAGCATGAACGCCGGGTCTTGGAGGCCGCCGGCGGCGCAGCGGGAACTCCGGCCCGCCTGCCACGAGACCTCCGCGATGGGCGAGTGCAGCAGCCAGGGGACGATGTCCAGTTCGTGGATGGCGGAATTGGTGATGGCGGATTCGGCTGTGGTGCCGGGACCGGCCGAGGCGTTGCGGCTGGTGCAGTGGACTATCAGCGGCTCGCCCTGGACCCGGTCCTCCACTGACTGGCGCAGAGCCACGTATCCCGGATCGAAGCGGCGCATGAACCCCATGGACAGCAGCCGGGTACCGGTCGCTGCAATGATGTCGGCCTCAGCCTCGACCACCTCAAGGCTTTCCAGGAGCGAGGGCGCAAGCGGCTTTTCGCACAGAACCGGTGTCATTGCCTCGAAGCACTCAAGCACCAAACCGGCGTGCGTCGAGTCGTGCGAAGCCACCACCACAGCGTCAACGTCGCTGGCGTTGATCAGCTCGGATGGATCCGTGGTGACCCGTGCGGATGGTGGTGCAGCCGCTGCCGCACGTCCGGCGTCGAGGTCTGCCACATAGGTGACTTCGGCGCCGCTGATGGTGGTGGAGAGGTTCCTGATATGGTCTGCACCCATAACACCGGCGCCGATGACGCCAACCCGAATCGTCATTCTGTCTTCCCGTCTGGTTTTTGGTCTTTCCACTGCCCCGGCGCAGGGGTCCGCAAGAAGCGTGGCGGGCCCCTGCGCACCCGGGAAGCGGGCCTGGGCTCAGTGTGGCTGCTGTCCAGCCGGCGTCAGCGCTTGTCGCCGACGTCGGCGACCTCGGCCTGTACTTCCTTGACGATGTCGCCGTGCCCGCCGATCTGTTCGAGCTCGTGGGCGAGTTCGGCGAGCTCGGCGCCGCCGGCCATCTGTGCCGTCAGTTCATCAAGGGTGATGTCCTTCTTGTCGTAGTAGCCGATCGACCTGCCGCGCTTGAGCAGCAGGAACCGGTCACCGACGGGGAAGGCGTGGTGCGGGTTGTGGGTAATGAAGATGACGCCGAGTCCGCGGTCGCGGGCCTGCAGGATGTAGCGCAGTACTACACCCGACTGTTTTACGCCGAGGGCCGCCGTCGGCTCGTCCAGAATGAGGACCTTGGCACCGAAGTAGACTGCGCGGGCGATCGCGACACACTGCCGCTCACCGCCGGAGAGCTGGCCGATGGGCTGCTCTACGTCGCGCAGGTCGATGCCCATGTCGGCGAGCTCTTTCTTGGTGACGTCCTTCATCTTCTGGACGTCCAGCTTCTTGAACGGTCCGAAGCCGGTGGTCAGCTCCGAGCCCAGGAAGAAGTTGCGCCAGATCGGCATCAGTGGCACCACGGCCAGGTCCTGGTACACGGTGGCGATGCCTACATCCAGAGCGTCCCTTGGAGAGCTGAACTTGCGCTCCTCCCCCATGACTTTCAGGACGCCCTCGTCGTGCTGGTGCAGCCCGGCGATGATCTTGATCAGCGTGGACTTGCCGGCCCCGTTGTCGCCGAGGACACACGTAACGCGGCCGTTGTCCACGGCCATGGTGACATCCGTGAGGGCAACGATGCTGCCATAGTGCTTGCCCACACTCTCCAGGGACAGCAGGTGCACGGGCGTGTGGGTCAGCGGATCCTTTTCGTCCTTGAGGAGCTGCTGCTGGTCAATCTGCTTGGCGTTCATGGTTATCAGCCCTTACTTGCGTCTGCGCGGCGTTTGACGTACAGGTTCACGATGGTGGCCAGGAGCAACATCAGGCCCAGGAAGAACTTGAACCAGTCAGGATTCCACTGGGCGTAAACGATGCCCTTGTTGGCCATGCCGAAGATGAAGGCACCGATGGCGCCACCGACGGCTGAGCCGTAGCCGCCGGTCAGGAGGCAGCCACCGATGACGGCAGCGATGATGTAGAGGAATTCGTTGCCCACGCCCTCACCGGACTGCACGGCATCGAACGCGAACAGGTTGTGCATGCCCAGGATCCAGGCGCAGAAACCGACCGCCATGAAGAGGCCGATCTTGGTGGCTTTGACCGGCACGCCCACAGCGCGGGCGGCGTTAGCGTCGCCGCCAACGGCGAAAATCCAGTTGCCCACCTTGGTCCGCAGCAGTACCCAGGACGCCACGGCCACCAGCGCGATCCAGATGAAAACGGTGTTGTTGACGTCCACGCCGCCGATTTTCACCGAGGAGGCAAAGATGGCACGCGCCGCCTGGTAGCCATCCATGTCCGAGATTGACGGGGAGGACACGCCGCCGCCGATCATACGGGTCAGGCCCAGGTTGAGGCCGGTGAGCATCAGGAAGGTGGCAAGGGTGACGATGAAGCTCGGCAGCTTGGTCTTCATCAGGATCCAGCCGTTGATGAAACCAATGGCCAGGGACACTAGGAGGGCCAGGACCACGCCCACCCACACATTCATGCTGAAGTACCAGCTGAACATCGAGGCTGTCAGTGCGGAGCTGATCACGGCCACACCGGTTGAAAGGTCGAACTCGCCGCCAATCATCAGCAGCGACACCCCAACGGCCATAATGCCGATGGTTGAGCTGCCGTAGAGGACAGTGGCGAAGGCGTTCGGCTGGATGAATGTCTGCGAGACGGAAGCGAAGAAGACGAAGAGGACGATTGCGCCGACGAGGGCGCCTACTTCGGGACGTGCCAGGAGTTTCTGGAAGGGGTTCCGCTTGCTGACGCGTTCGTCGCGGACCGCCTGGGACTTGGTCACACTTTGGGTGATGGTCATAATGTTTCTCCTACCTAGCGCCTGGCCCGCGGCATGTGGCCGCGGACCAAGCGGGGCGGGTGTCCTAGCGGACACCCTCCTTGGCAAACTTGAGGACGTCGGGGGCTGCTGCCTGGTCGACGATTGAGGGGCCGGTCAGCACGGGCTGGCCGCCGCCAACATGGATGCCTGCACGCTTGGCCTGCCAGAGCGCGTCAATGGCGCCGTAGCCCTGCAGCCAGGGCTGCTGGTCCACTGTGAAGGCAACCTTGCCATCGATGATCGCCTGCGCAAGATCGCCGTTCATGTCGAAGGAAGCAATCTTGACCTTGTCCTTCAGGTTCAGGGACTCCACGGCCTTGTGGATCGTCAGCGTGAACGGGGCTCCAAGCCCGATGATGGCATCGGCTTCAGGCGTGGCCTGGAGTTTCGCGGTGACAGTGGAGGAAACCTGCGTCATGTCCGTGCCCTGGACGAACAGGTTCTCGGTGGCCGGAATCTTGGATTTGACTCCGGCGCAGCGGGAATCAAGGGCGACATTTCCCTGCTCCATAATGACGCAGATGGGACGCTTGACGCCCATGGACAGAAGCTTCTGACCCACGGCGGCACCTGCAAGGTTTTCATCCGAACCGAAGTGGGTGAAGGCGCCGAGGCCCTGCCAGACGTCGGCTCCGGAGTTGAGGCTCACCACCGGGATGCCGGCGTCCGTTGCCTTCTTCAACGCGTCCTTGAGCGCATCCGGCTTGGCGAGGGTCACCGCGATGCCGTCCACCTTCTGGTCGATAGCCTGCTGGATCAGCTGCGCCTGGCGGCCGCCCTCAGGGTCCGAGGTGTAGAGCAGCTCCACGTTGTCCTTGGCAGAGGCTTCCTCGGCGCCCTTGCGCAGGATGTCCCAGAACGTGTCACCCGGAGCGGCGTGGGTGACCAGCGCAATCTTCATGCGCTCAGTGGTGGCGACCTGGCCGCCGCCGGACGTGCCGCCCTGTTCGGTCCTGCCGCCGGTGCTGGAGCAGGCGCTAAGTGCCATCATGGGGACGACCGCGGCTACGAGCGCCGCCTTCCGCCAGGAAAACTTCTTCACGATAAATCTCCTTCGATTTCGGGCTGACAACACGCCTCATCGCGTGTGTTGAAAATGCCTTCAACTAGATCATGGTGATCCGGTTCACAAAAGTCAACACTTTGTCCTGACATTAGCATGTTCTAACGTAAGGAAACTTGCCCTTCCGTGGTGTCCAAGCCGTTCGACACAGTCCCCGGGACATCTGCGGACAATGAAAATGCCCCCTTGAGATGGTCTCAAGGGGGCATCATCAGGGGATTCAGCGTGCGTTCGGCACGGCCTCGCCGTCGCGGGCCGCCGCAGCTCCGGGCCGCTCCCCAGCCACATTCTTAAAGTAATGCTCCAGGTCCTCGAGGCTCTTGTCCTTGGTCTCAGGAACGTACCTGGTGGCAAAGGCGATAGCCCCAACCCCCAGCACGGCAAAGACGAAGAAGGTGTTGGAGAGCCCAATGGCGGCCAGGAGTTGCGGGAAGCCAAAGCCCACAAGGAAGTTCACGATCCAAAGTACGAAGGCGGACGCGCCCATACCGAGGCCGCGCATCTTCAGCGGGAAGATCTCGGAGAGCATCAGCCAGGTCACGGGCGAAATAGCTCCCTGCTGGAAGGCCAGGAATGTCACAGTCAGTGACAGGATCACGAAACCCCGCGCAGCGCCCTCCGGCAGTATCAGCGAGAAGAAGCCAATCAGCAACAGGGCCGACGTCGTCCCTACCTGCCCGGTGATAAGCATCCGCCGGCGGCCCACCCTGCCCAGGAGCCAAATGCCCACGAACGTGGCAAGCACGGAGATGACGCCGTTGGCGATGTTGGCAGTCAGCGCCGCCTCCCGGCCAAAGCCGGACTGCGCCAGGATCTGGGTGCCGTAATACATGATCGAGTTCACGCCCGTGATCTGCTGGATCACCGCCAGGCCGAGGCCCACCACAAAGATCCTCCGCAGCCAGGGAATGCCCAGATCCCTCCAGGAGCCCATCTTGGACTTGTAGTCCTCTACGGCCATGGCCTTGACCTCTTCGAACTCCGCGCGCGCTTCAGCCTGCGAACGGATGCGCTGCAGCACGCTGAGCGTTTCGCCGAAGCTGCCCATGGAAGCCAGCCAGCGCGGACTTTCCGGCATGAAGTTCATCCCGATCCACAAGGCGATGGCAGGGAGCGTCGCAATGACGAGCATCCACCGCCAGATGCCGCCTGCTTCACCGAAGGTGTTCCCCAAATATGCATTGAAGATGAAGGCCAGCAGCTGCCCGGTGACGATCATCAGCTCGTTCTGCGTGACGATCCTGCCGCGGCGGGCACTGGGGGAAACTTCGGCCAGGTAGACGGGCACCGTAACCGACGCACCGCCGACGGCGAGACCAAGCACAAACCGGGCAGCGATCATCACCTCCGTATTCGGCGCAAAAGTGCAGGCCAAGGTACCCAGCAGGAAGATGACCGCAAGGACGATGATCATCTTCCTGCGCCCGTTCCGGTCTGCCAGCCGGCCGCCGAACAGGGCACCGAAGGCGGCGCCGAAGAGGAGGGAGGACGTCACCAGCCCCTCCGTCAGCGGAGTCAGCCCCAGGTCCTCCTGCATGTACGGGAGGGCGCCGTTGATGACGCCGGTGTCATACCCGAAGAGCAGGCCGCCAAAGGTGGAGATGATGGTGACAGTGCGGAGCGCCCGTTTGTGGTTCGCTGGCTGCTTGGATTTTGTGTCGGTTGGAACAGGGGTACTCATCCATTCACTTTCTGGACGTACTGCTGCATCGTCTCCAGCTGGTACCGGGAGACGTCCTCCGCATGCTCGTCCTCGGCAAAAACGCTGGACACCATGACCGTGTCATCCCGGTCCAGGAACCCGATTTCCTTCAGGCCACCAAAGAACTCATCCCAGTTCACGTCGCCATCGCCGATTTTCAGGTGCTGGTGGACACGGACCGGGTTGCCCGGCGGGTTGGTGATGTAGCGCAGGCCATGGGAGGCGTGATGGTCCATGGTGTCCGCCACGTGGACCAGCCGCAGCTTGTCACCTGCGGCGCGCATGATGTCCAGGGGCGCGTTCTTCATGTGGAAGCTGTGCGAGGCCACGTAGACCATGCCCACATTCTTCGAATTGACCCCGCGGATCACGCGGATGGCGGCGAGGCCCTCTTCCACAAAGTCGTCCGGGTGCGGGTCGATCAGCAGGTCGATGCCTTCACGTTCGATGATGGGCAGCAGTTCTTCCATGGATCGGTAGAAGGCCCTTTCGGACTCCTCCGCCTTCTCCGGGCGGCCGCTGAACTCAGTGTTCATGGTGCTCACGCCAAGGTCCACGGTGATCTGGATGGCACGCTTCCAGTAGCGGACAGCCGCTTCCCTGGCATCCTCGTCCGGTCCGGACCAGCGAAGCACCGGCAGCACGGAGGCGATTTCGATTCCCGCGTCCTTGCAGGCCTTGTTCAGCTGGCGCACCAGTTCGTCATCCGCCTTGGGATGGTTGAAGAAGGGGATGAAATCGGCGTGCGGGGTCATCTGCATGTACTTGTAGCCGAGGTCCGCCACCACCTTGGGGAACTCAAGCAGGCTATGCGAGTGGTGGAACGGCGTGGGGTCAAGTGCGATTTTCACGAAAACACTCCATCGTGGATCAGAACGGCAGGGCGGGGGCTACTTGTAGAGGTGGGGCTTTGCGGCGAGCTTCACGGCGACCTTTTCGCCGTTCTTCTGCGCTTCGACGCCTGCTTCGCAGCACGCTGCGGTGGCGTAGCCGTCCCAGGCGGTGGGACCGCCAATTTCGCCCTTAAGCGCCGCGTCCACCCATGACTGGATTTCGACGTCGTACGCCGCGCCAAAGCGCTCCTCGAAGCCGGGCGTGACGTTGCCGCCCCAGTGGCCGGCGCTGCGGGTGTATGGTCCCTTGTCGCCGCCAATGTTGACAATGCCTTCTTCGAAGGAAGCCTGGGTGGCCACTTCGTAGCCGAACTTGGCGTTGACGAAGATCTCGACGTCGGCCAGGACGCCTGACTCGGTCTCGAGCAGGACGTGCTGGGGATCGTGCTGGCCTGCGGGCGCGTTCTTGGTGGCCTTGCCCAGGCGGACCTGGACACTGGTGATTTCCTCGCCGGTGAAGTAGCGGATGGCATCGAACTCGTGCACCACGGAGTCGTTGATCAGCATCTCGTTGGTGAAGCCATCCGGTGTGGTGGGGTTCCGGTGCTGGTGGTGCAGCATGAGCAATTCGCCCAGTTCGCCGTTCCGGATGATTCCGCCCAATGCCGCGTACTCGGCGTCGAACCGCCGCATGAAGCCCACCTGGATGCGCTTGTGGCCCAGCGCCACCTCGGCCTCGACGATCTTCCAGGAGGATTCGGCGTCGGGGGTCAGCGGCTTTTCGCAGAGGATGGGGATGTCCTTGGCGAGGGCCTTGAACAGGATGTCCTCGTGCAGGAAACCGGGGGTGGCGATCAGTACCGCGTTGACGTCGCCGTTGTTGAGGGCTTCCTCGGCGTCGGCAAGTGCCACGGCGCCCGGGATGCCTTCGATGGCGGCCTGGGCACGGGCCAGGTCCACGTCCACGACGGCGGCAACTTCGGCTCCGTGGATGCGCTTGCTGAGGCGCTGGATGTGGTCCGCGCCCATGCGGCCGGCGCCGATGACGGCTACGCGCAGTGTTTCAGTCATTGTCTTTTCCTTAAGTGTCTTGGAGGTAATCAGTTGACGGCTGTGCGGGAGCCGCAGGACAGCAGGTAATTGCGGGTGCGCTTGGCAATGGGCATCGGAACATCGAACGCCACCGGGTACATGTCCTGTTCCACGATGCCGAAGATAGGACGGTTCAAGCCTTCCACAGCCTCGATGACCGCGCGGAGGTCCGGCAGTCCGTTCGGCGGTTCAGTCATGACGCCGGCCAGGTTGGCTGCGGCCCAGGTCATGTTTTCCTCGTTGACCTTCTTCAGGATCTCCGGGTTGATCTGCTTCAGGTGCAGGTAGCCGATGCGGTCCGGGTAATTCTTGATGAGCTCGAGGCTGGACGCCCCGCAGTACTCGGCGTGGCCCGTGTCCAGGCAAAGGTTCAGGTATTTGGGATCGGTTGCAGCCAGGAGGTGCTCGATGTCTTCCTGCGCGCCAACGTGGGAGTCGGCGTGGGAGTGGAACTGCTGCTTCAGGCCAAAGTCTTCCAGCAGGGTCTTGCCCAGGCGGTTGTGGCCGTCGAAGAGGTCACTCCAGGCCTTGTCGCTCAGGGTGCCGCTTTCCACAGCCTCACCCGTAACGTCGTCGCGCCACATGGCCGGGATGACCACAATGTGCTCGCCGCCCATTGCTGCCGTCAGTTCGGCCACCTTGCGGGCCGGCTCCCAGGCGGTTTCCCACTGGTCCAGGCCGCGGTGGAAGGCGGTGAAAACTGTGCCGGCGGTGACCTTGAGGTCACGGGCCTTGAGCTCCTCGGCCAGGCGGGCGGGGTCGGTGGGCAGGTAGCCGTAGGGGCCCAGTTCAATCCACTTGTACCCGGATTCGGCCACTTCGTCGAGGAACCGCTCCCACGGCGTCTGCTTGGGATCGTTCGCGAACCAGACGCCCCAGGAGTCCGGAGCGGTGCCGATGATCAGCTTGTTCTCAGTCATGACAGCGTTGTCTTTCTATTGTCGGGGTGCTCAGCTGGGATAGCGAAGGGGGTCAATCGCGCCGTCCGCGGCCTTCAGTTGCATCGTCGGCCCGGCCTGGAACGGCGTCTTCGCCGTGCGCCAGCTCGTCAGGGAGGCCTTCTGCGATTCCGTCGTGGCGGACGGCATGGCTGTCGTCGGCGTGGGACGGGAAGTTGTAGGAGGCGCCGGAGGCGTGGTGGGTTTCGGGCCAGCGGGAGGTGATGACCTTGCCGCGGGTGTAGAAGGAGACGCCTTCGGGGCCGTAGATGTGCTTGTCACCGAAGAGCGAGGCTTTCCAGCCGCCGAAGGAGTGGTAGGCCACCGGGACGGGCAGGGGCACGTTGATGCCGATCATGCCGACGGTGACGGAGCGCTGGAACTTCCGGGCTGCTGCGCCGGAGGAGGTGAAGATGGCGGTGCCGTTGCCGTAGGGGTTGGCGTTGATGAGCTTGATGCCGTCTTCGAGGGTATCCACGCGGACCACCACGAGGACGGGTCCGAAGATTTCCTCCTTGTAGGCGGTCATTTCGGTCTTGACGTGGTCAATCACGGTGGGTCCCACCCAGAAGCCGTCTTCGTGGCCGGGGACCACCAGGCCACGGCCGTCCACCACCATGACAGCGCCGGCGGTTTCGGCTTCGGTGACGATCCTGACGATGCGTTCCTTGGAGGCCGGGGTGATGACCGGGCCCATTTCGGCGTCGGGGGCGGTGCCGTTGTTGACCTTCACGGCCAGGGCGCGCTCTTCGACCTTCTTCACGAGCAGGTCCGCGGCGTCCCCGACGGCGACGGCGACAGAGATGGCCATGCAGCGTTCACCGGCGGAGCCGAATGCGGCGGCGGCGAGGTGGTCTGCGGCGTTGTCCAGGTCGGCGTCGGGCAGGATGATGGCGTGGTTCTTTGCCCCGCCCAGGGCCTGCACGCGCTTGCCGTGCTTGGTGGCGGTCTCGTGGACGTACTGGGCGATCGGGGTGGAGCCGACAAAGGAGATGCCGTCAACGTCCGGGTGGGTCAGCAGCCCGTCCACTGTTTCCTTGTCGCCGTGCAGGACCTGGAACACGCCGTCGGGCAGCCCGGCCTCCTTCCACAGCTTCGCCAGCAGGAGCGAGGCGGACGGATCGCGTTCGGAGGGCTTGAGGATGAAGGCGTTGCCGGTGGCGATGGCCATCGGCGCCATCCAGAGCGGGACCATCACGGGAAAGTTGAACGGGGTGATGCCGGCTACCACGCCGAGGGGTTCGCGGAAGGAGAAGACGTCGATGCCGGTGGAGACCTGGTCCGAGTAGTCGCCCTTGAGCAGGGTGGGGATACCGCAGGCGTACTCCACAACCTCCAGGCCGCGGCCGATCTCACCCTTGGCGTCGGAGAGGACCTTGCCGTGCTCGGCCGTGATCAGGGCCGCGAGGTCGTCCACGTGGGCAGCGACGAGTTCACGGAACTTGAACAGCACGGCGGTGCGCTTGGCCAGGGAGATGTCGCCCCACGTGTCGGCTGCTTTGCGGGCGGCGGCGACGGCGGCGTCCAGGTCGGCGCGGTTGGCCAGGCGCAGCTGGGCGGACACGGCGCCGGTGGCCGGGTTGTAGACGGGAGCGCTTCGGTCACCTTCACCGGCGGTTTCGGCGCCATTGATGAAGTGGTTGATGGTGGTGGTCTCAGTGGTGGTGGCAGTCATTGGACTCTTCCTTGAGTAGCGGAAAGGGGGTCAGCCGAGCAGTTTGCGCTGGCGGGACTTGTGGTCGGCGTAGGTCTGGAAGGCCTGCTTGGTGGATTCCAGTTCGGAGACCTGGGAGACGGGCACGTCCCACCAGGATTCAGAGGACGGCGCGTCCAGCAGCGGATCGGATTCGACGTGGATCAGGATCGGTCCACCGCGCTCGGGTGCGGCCTTCGCGTCGCGGATGGCCTGCTCGAGTTCGGCGATGACCTTCTCCCCCGGTTCGATCCGGATCACCTTTACACCCAGCGACTGTGCGTTCAGGGCCAGGTCAACCGGCAGCGTTTCGCCTTCGTCGAAGCTGTGGTGTTCCTCATCCAGTGCCCGGTACTTTGTGCCGAACCGCTGCGAGCCGAGCATCTCCGAGAGGGAACCGATGGAGGCGTAGCCGTGGTTCTGGATCAGGACGACGATCAGCTTGATGCGTTCGGCGACCGCGGTGACGAGTTCGGTGTGCATCATCAGGTAGGAGCCGTCCCCTACCATGACGACGACGTCCCGCACCTGATCGCCTGACCCGCCTGCCGCCGTCGTGCTTGCCGCTTCGGCGAGGACCGCGCGCTTCACGCCGAGGCCGCCGGGGATTTCGTACCCCATGCAGGAGTAGGCGTATTCGACGTGGTAGCCGAAGGGGTCGCGGACGCGCCACATCTTGTGCAGGTCACCGGGCAGCGACCCTGCCGCGCAGATGACCACGTCGCGGGCGTCCATGGCCCGGTTGGTGGCGCCGATGATTTCATTCTGCGCCGGCAGCGGGGTGTAGCGGGTGTCGAAGGCTTCATCCACGGTGGCGTCCCAGCGCTCCTTCTCCGCCGCGACGCGTCGCTCAAGGTCGCCGCCCACGCGGTAGCCGCCGAGGGCTGCGTTGAGCTTGACCAGTGCCTTGCGGGCATCGGCGACAATCGGCAGCGGGGTGCCGTGCTTGTACGCGTCGATCGGGGCGACGTTGATGTTGATGAAGCGCACGTCCGGGTTCTGGAACGCCGTCCGGGACGCGGTGGTGAAGTCCTCGTAGCGGGTGCCGATGCCGATGATCAGGTCCGCCTCGGCAGCGATGGCGTTCGCCGCCGTCGTGCCGGTCGAACCGATGGCACCCAGGCTGAACTTGTGGTCCCAGGGCAGGACGCCGACGCCTGCCTGCGTGTTGCCCACCGGGATACCGGTCAGCTCCACGAACTTCGCCAGCTCGTCGTTGGCGTAGGCGTAGAGGACGCCGCCGCCGGCGATGATCAGCGGGCGCTTCGCGGCACGGATCGCCTCGGCGGCGCGGCGGATGTCGTCGTCGTCCGCCTCCGGTCGGCGGATCCGCCACTCCCGCTCGGCCAGGAATTCCTCGGGCACGTCGAAGGCTTCGGCCTGGACGTCCTGCGGCAGCGAAATGGTCACCGCTCCCGTCTCGGCCGGGTCGGTGAGCACCCGCAGGCCGTGGTGGAAGGCGGAGAACAGCTGCTCGGGCCGGTTGACCCGGTCGAAGAACTTGGACAGCGGCCGGAACGCGTCATTGACCGTCAGGTCGTAGGCGTAGGGCTGCTCGAGCTGCTGCAGCACCGGGTCCGCGGCGCGGGTGGCGAACGTGTCACTGGGCAGCAACAGCACCGGCAGCCGGTTGGTGGTGGCCAGCGCGGCGCCGGTCAGCAGGTTGGAGGAACCCGGGCCGATGGAGGTGCTGACCGCGAACGTCTGGCGACGGCGGGTGTGCCGGGCATACCCCACGGCCTGGTGGACCTGGGCCTGCTCGTTGCGTCCCTGGTAGTACGGCATGATGGCCGGGTCCAGTTGCTGGTACTGCTTCAGCGCCTGGCCCACGCCTGCCACGTTGCCGTGCCCGAAAATGCCGAACGTTCCCGGGATCAGGCGCTCCCGGTAGTCCACCCCGTTGACCGAGTCCACGGTGTACTGCTTGGAAAGGTATTCGACGACGGCCTGCGCCACCGTCATCCTGCGCGTTCCTGATGTGGTTCCCATGGAAAGCTACTCCGATGCTTCTGCGTTGTGGCTGAGGAGGGAAGCGGCGGTGGCCACGGCGCCTGCCACATCCCCGTCAGCAGGGTACAAAAGGGTTCGTCCAACGGTGAGGCCCTGCACTCCGGGGAGGGCAAGGGCTGCCTGCCAGCTGGCGAAAACCTCATCCTGGCTGCTGTCCGGATCCCCGCCCAGGAGGACCGTGGGCATGGTGGTGGCGGCCATAACGCGTTCCATCTCCGCCACGACCGGCAGCTTCATCCAGGTATAGGCGCTCGTGGAGCCCAGGCCCTCGGCGATGGCGATCGACTTGATCACGGCGTTCGGCGTGAGGTCGTTGCGGACCCTGCCGTTTTCGCGGACCGAAAGGAACGGCTCCACCATGGCGATGAGCTTCCGCTCGGCCAGCGAGTCAATGGCCTTGGCGGTAGCTTCGAGGGTCACCACCGTGTCGGGGTCGCCCAGGCAGATCCGGGTCAGCATCTTGCCGCCGTCCGCACCCAAGGCTTCGAGCGCTGCAGCGGTGTGGCCGGTGAAGCGGTCGTCGAACTCATTGACCAGCCCGGCAAGGCCGCCGCGGTTCATGGAGCCGAAGACCAGCTTGCCGTTCAGTGCACCGAGCAGCAGCAGATCATCCATGATGTCCGGCGAGGCCAGGACACCGTCAACGGCCGGGTTGGCCAGCGCGATCTGCAGCCGGTCCAGCAGCTGCCGGCGGTCCGCCATGGCCACCGGGTCGCTGCCGACGGCAAGGGCGCCGCGGGCGGGGTGGTCGGCTGCGACGATGAAGTTCTGCCGGCCGGACTTCACGCCGGGATGGCGGCGGCGGGCTTTGGCGGCCCGGGCTACGGCATCCGGGTCTTCGAGCCGGATGGTGCTCAGGTGCTCATAGCGGCGGGGGTCGTCGTCCACGTCATTGTTCGAGGCGAGAGGCGTAAGGGTCACAGTGCTGCTCCTTCAGTGGCAAGCTGCTCAGAGGTGCCGGGAACCGGGCGGCCGCGTTCGGCCAGCAGCGAGGTGACCTCATCCGGCGTCGGCATGGCGTCGGCGCAGGAGAGGCGGGAGGCGACGATCGCGCCGGCGGCATTCGCGTAATCGAGGACCTGGGCAAGCGGCCAGCCGGACAGCAGTCCGTGGCAGAAGGCGCCGCCGAAGGAGTCGCCGGCGCCCAGGCCGTTGACGGTTTCTACCGGGACCGGGGCGGAGACCACGCGCTCGGTGCGGGTCTTGGCCATCACGCCTTCCGGTCCGAGCTTGACGACGGCGATTTCCACGCCCGCTGCCAGGAGCCGGTCCGCCTGCTCATCCGGAGTGCCCTCCCCCACAGCCACGGCACACTCCTTGTCATTGCCGATGGCAACGGTGACATGCGGGAGGATCTTGGCCACCTCGGCCCGGGCTTCCTCCTCCGAGTCCCAGAACATGGGCCGGTAGTCCAGGTCCAGGATGGTGAACTGGCCCTCGGCCAGGGCGGTGCGCGGCCGGGCCTCATGGGCGGCAAGGTGCGCGCTGCGGCTGGGCTCCTGGCACAGGCCCGTTACCGTGGACCAGAAAATACCGGCCTCGCGGATGGCATCGAGGTCCAGCTCCTCTGCCCTGATCTGCAGGTCCGGAGCAGTGGGGAACCGTCCGTAGAAGTAGAGCGGGAACTCGTCCGTAGCCGGCTTGATGGCGCAGAAGGTCACGGCCGTCGGGTACTGCGTGACGGATGATACGAAGGTGTCATCGACGTTGAACTTGTGCAGTTCGCGGTGGAGGTACTTTCCGAACGCATCGTCCCCGGTGCGGGTAATCACACCCGTCCGGTGGCCATGCCGGGCGGCAGCGACGGCGACATTGGACGGAGAACCGCCAAGGTACTTCCCAAAGGACGTCACGTCCTCCAGGTCAACCCCAATGTCGTTCGGGTAGATATCAACGCTGATGCGCCCGATCGTAAGAAGCTCGTGGGTCACGGTAATCGTGGACCTTTCTGGTGTGGAACTCTAAACCTGTTCTGAGGGAGCCCTGGACTCGCTGCCGTGACTTACGCCACGGGCACTACTTTGCCCTAGTTTGGATGTCCTGTCAAAGGTTTGTACTGACATACTTACAACGAGACGTGGCTATGAAAATGCACACAGCCGCCCCGCACGGAGGGGCTACTTTTTGGGCACAGCAAGCTCGCCGGTGACATACTGCGCACGGCCAAATCCAAAGGACCAGTCACCGGCAGTGTTCTCCACGTAGCCGATGAACACGTCCTCCCCCGCAGTGCCCGCCTCGGCGAGCTTTTCCGCCACTGCAGCGAACAGCCGCTGCTTCGCTTCCTGGGACCGGCCGCCCTGCGTGAAGATCTGGATCATCACCACGTCCCGGGTCCGCTCAAACCCCAGGCCGGCATCCTGGGCAAAAATCTGCCCCTCGGGATGCTCGGTGAGGATGTGGAAGTAGTCGCGCTCGGGGATGGCGTACTCAGCGAGGATGGCATCATGGATTCCCCTGCTGAGTTGCTGCAGCTCCCCGCGGCTGCGTCCTTCATTTACGTCAATGCGCACAAGCGGCATGTTTCGCTCCGTTCAGAGTTTGTACTGACATACTAACAAATCGCGTGAGCCAGAAACAAGGCCAAGAGGCTTGAAAGGGCAGCGGGACACGCCTAGTCTTAAACAACCGAAAGGTTGATAAACGAAGAGATTGATTAAGGAGGGCTCTGATGAGTTCCGAAAGCGCGGCCTTGGACTCGGCCTTTATGGCCCTGGCCGATCCCGTGCGGCGGAGCATCATCGCCCGGCTCAGCCGGGGTGCGGCCACCGTGAACGAATTGGCAGAACCGTTCGAGATCTCCAAGCAGGCGGTCTCGAAACATATCCAGGTACTCGAGCAGGCGGGACTGGTCACCAGGACCAGGGATGCGCAGCGCCGGCCCGTCCACCTGAACCCGGCGCGGCTTGAGGCGCTGACCGCCTGGATCGACCAGTACAGGCTGGTACGCGAAGGGCAGTTCCGGAACCTCGACGCCGTACTTAGATCACATGCTGCGTCTGGCAGCGACTAATCTCCAAGGAGTCATCATGAGCAATTCCCTGAAACTCAGCGTTCCTGAGGGCGTCCCCTTCATCGACTATGAGCGCGAGTTCGATTTCCCGGTGGCGGACGTCTTCCGTGCCCACAAGGAACCTGACCTGATCGTCCAGTGGCTGGGCCCGCGGGGCTACAAGATGGAGATCGACCATTACGATTTCCGCACCGGCGGCAGCTACAGCTACCTCCACACCGGGCCCGAGGGGGTCCCCTATGAATTTAGGGGGATCTTCCACACCGTCCGCGACAACGAGTTTGCCATCCAAACCTTTGAGTTTGGCGGCTACCCGGACATCGTCAGCCTGGAATTCATGACGTTCGAGGACCTCGGCAACGGGCGGACCCGGATGCGGGGCCACTCCGTTTATCCCAGCCAGGAGGCGCGCGACGGGATGGCACAGTCCGGAATGGAAGGCGGCATGAGCGAGGGCTACGAGCGGCTGGACGAACTCCTCAGCGGCGCCAAGGTCTGAAGCAAAGAAAGTACGACGACGGCGGGCCACCCTTGCAGCG
>NZ_VDEV01000001.1:0-82125 GCF_006151685.1 Arthrobacter sp. BB-1 | reverse complement strand
AATTGTCTGGATAGGAAAACAGGCCGGCTCCTCTCGGAGCCGGCCTGTTGCCGTTAACGCTGTCGGTACTGCCCGCACGGCAGGCGCCGGTCAGGCCCTGCCCATAGGGCCAACCAGGCTAGCGCTTGCCCTTCTTCCGGGAGCCTTTGCCACGGCCCTTGTCCGGGTTGGGCGCGTACCGCTGGGCTACCTTGGGCGCCTTCTTGGCTCCGGTGCCGCGCCGGTCCGGCTTGGGTTCCTTCTTCGCCTTGACCGGCTGGGCCGAGGGCTGGCGGGAGCTTTGGGCGGTCCGCCCGCGCACGATCCCGATGAATTCCTCGATCACTTCGTCCGTGGAATCCGCGGGCCACACCAGGGCGATTTCCGTTCCTGGAGCGCCTGTCAGCCGCCGGGCCACAGTGTCCCTGACGTTGAAATGCCGGGCAACGGACATCGGCAGGATCACCAGGCCCGCCCCGGAGGCCACCACCTGCAGGGCAGCTTCGGGTCCGCCCATTTCCGCGACGTCCAGGAAGGTTTCTTCGCCCAGGTCGGCAAGGGCCACTTCCTCGAAAACCGAAATCTCGTGGCCCTTGGCCGCCACCACCACCGGCTGCTCCTCATAGAGCGGAATGACGTTGAGGCCCTCGCGCTCCACCGGAAGCCGGACGAAGCTGAGGTCCGCCGAACCGTCACGGAGCACGGAAACCTGCGCGCCGTCGTCGGACATAAACGACTCCAGCGGGATATCCAGCACGCGCTCTTCCCAGCGGCGGATCCACTTCCCGGGCGTCACGCCTGCCACGTAGGCGAACCGGAGCACGCGGGGTGCCTCCTGCTCCGGAGATTCGGCGGGGGCAGGGCTTGGGGGGATGTTGTCGGAGGGCACGTCTTCACAGTACCGTCCGCCCGGATACCCTTGAAGCATGACCTCTGCTAACTCCCAGTCCATGAAGCCGGCCACCGTTGCCAAGAAACTTGGCATCTATCTGCCCGCAACGCCGCAGGAGTTCCAGGATTCAACCATCACGCGGGCCGAGTTCGCCGAGCTCCAGGCCAACCCGCCGGAGTGGCTCGCCGAGCTGCGCCGCAACGGCCCCCACCCCCGCCCGGTGGTGGCGCAAAAGCTGAACGTTTCCATCAGCGGGCTGGCCCGCGGCGGCGTTGAGGAAGCGCTGACGACGGCGGAAATCACCGCGCTGCTGCAGGCTCCCCCGCAGTGGCTGGTCAGCGAGCGCGCCACGCATGCCGCCGTCCGCGCCGAGGCCCAGCGCGTGAAGGAAGAATCGGCCAAGAAGGAAGCCAAGAAGGCCCGCGCCAAGGCGGAATAGCCGCCTGAACCCAGGCTTGTTCGCGGATCCGAACCTTGATGGTCCGGATCCGCGGACAAGCCTCTGTTAGTCCCCGGTTGTTTCCCTGGAAGCTCAGTCCTGGTGCAGTTGGACGAAGTTGCCGCAGCCGTCGTCGAACACGGCGCTGATCCCGGAAGGGTCCTCCGTGGGCCCGCTCTTGAAGCTGACCCCGGCGGCCACCAGTCGCTCGTACTCAGCCTGCACATCCGGGACGCCGAACACGATGGCCGGGAGCCCGGCGTCGTGCACGGCATTCATGTACGTGGCCCCGATCGGGTTGTCGCTGGGCTCCAGCAGCAGCCCTACGGACCCGTTGTCCGCGCCGGGGTCCTTGATGATGTACAGGTTGTACTCCGGCATGGCCATCAGTGTCTCGAAACCCAGGGTCCCTGTGTAGAAAGCGTGGGCGGCGGCCGGGTCCTTGACATGGATGCTGCACATTTTGAGTCTCATGGTCCCACGGTACGGTGCCCTGCCCCCGGGCAGAAGGGACTTCCGGCGGTCGCACGGAACCCCGCGCCCCGGGCCATTGACCGGGGGGCCGGAAAACGTTGGAATGGAAGGACCACCCGGGCTGTTTGCCCGGGCCTTCAATGCCGGAGGTGCAAGGTGCCAGACATGGTGGAAGCCGCAGTGCAGGGCCTGCTGCAGGGAGCAGGCGCGGTGGTTTTGTGCGGCCTGGTGCTGGTGGCCAGCGTGGCGGCCACAGTCTTTGTCATCCGGCGCCGTGCTCTCGCCGCAGGTAACGAGACAGCAGAGCGGCAGGACCAGCTTTTCTGGGATCTGTTCCTTGGCTCATCCGTGGCTGTTCCCGCCCTGTTGATCCCGGCGTTCATCTCGCCATGGGCAGGACTCTTCCTTGGCGGCGCGGGGGTGGCTGCCGGTGTGGCTGCATACAGGGGCAGCCCGCGGTACCTGGCGTGGCGCAGCGGCCGGCGCGCGTCCGTGCAGCAGGCGGCGGCGCATCAGGATGCGCAGGCGCGCCACGATGAGCTGATCGCGCGTTGGCGCCGGTACGAGCTGGATCCGGCCTGCACGATCGATTACCCGGCGCTGACCGACGTCCGGACACCGGAAACCTCGGCCCTCATCAAGGCCATGCGCCAGGCTGAGGCGCTGCGCGTAGTCCCCCACCAGGGGTACCCCGACGCCGTCACCAGCCTCGGTGCCACCCTCGCGGCCGCGGAGCGGGCGGCAGGCATTCCGGCGGAGCAGGCATAGGGCAGGACGTTACCCGTTGTGTCGCTGCCGTGGAACGGCGTGCGCAGCGGCGATAGCATCCGAGGATGGATCCTCAGGAATTGCCAACCCGTGACCAGTTCGGCCGGCTACTGGAAGACCGTGGGGACTGGCGGCAGGCCACCACGCTCGCGGCCGCGGGCGAATTGACCGCCCGGTGGCTGGAGGGGGCCAGCCAGTACCAGCCGGGCACCTTCGCCCCCGGCTTCGACGACGAAACCCGGCCCCTTGCCGCGGCCCTTGCCGAGCTCAACCGCAACGGGCTTTTCACCAAGGAGTCCCAGCCCGGCATCAGGACCGGACCGGCGGCGCAGCGCGAGTATGTGACCGGGTTCTGCTCCCCCGCGGCTGCCACAGCCCTGCTCGCGCTCTCCACCCGCACGGAGCTGGTGACAGTTGCGCATGCGCCCGGGGAAGCCAGCAACGCGGCGATACCGGTGACCCTGGCAGGGACAGAGGTCACCACCGTGCTCGGGTCAAGCGAAAATCCCGTGGCGGAGGAGCAGGTACAGGACTGGGCGGACGAAACCAACGAAGCCCTGGCCCTGCTGCTCTCCGACTCCTGGTACGTGGAGGTCTTCGATCCCGTGTGGGGACGGAATGACCTCCTGCTGCCGGAGGTCCTCGCCGCGCTGCAGGGTGTGGAGCTGGGCTAAAGCTCCACGGTGCCGCTCTCGCCGACGCTCATCCGGCTGTTGGTGACCTTGGACTTCACCCACTGGAACACCGTGGCGGCCGTTCCGCCGGGGCTGGTCCAGTACTCGGCGGAGTCGGAGTCGATGCGGAGCAGGCACACCTCGGGGGTGTCCGGGCCGTCCGGGAACCAGGCCTCCACTGCCTGGTTCCACATTTCACGGATCCTGTCCCGGTCCGTCACCACCTCGGCGGTGCCCGCGACGGAAACCCACTCGGTGTTCTTGCCGAAGGAAACGTTCACGCGCGGGTCGGCCCGGACGTGCGCAACCTGTGAGGTGCTGAGGCCCGTGAAGAACCACATGGCGCCGTCGTCCTTAACTTCCTGGACGGCCAGCGGCCGGCTGACCAGCGCGCCTTCTTCGTTGATGGTGGTCAACATTCCGATGTGGGAATGGTTGATGATGTCCGTAACCTTGCTGATGCTCCCGGTGTCAGTCATGTCTCACCTCGTTCGTCTGCTTGCGGGGACGCTCCCCATCGCCAGCCTATTGGTAAGCATGCTTATATTCCAGCCGGTCCGGCACCGGGGAAGGGGCCGCCTATTCCTTTACCGCCCCGGCGGTGCTGTTCATGATCCGCTTCTGGAAGATGAAGAACACGATCGCCACCGGCACGGTCATCAGCAGGGCCGCCGCAAGTTTGAGCGGATACTGGGTTCCCTGGCTCAGCTGCCCGGATGCGAGCTGTGCCACGCCCTTGGTCAGGGTGGTCAGCTCCGGGCTTTGGGTGGAGACGATGAAGTGGTTGAGCTCGTTCCAGGAACCCTGGAAGCTCAGGATCACGATGGTCATCAGCGCGGGCATGGACATGGGCAGCACGATGGACCAGAAGGTCCTGAATACCCCGGCACCGTCGATCCTGGCCTGCTCCTCGGTGGAAGCCGGAACCGATTCAAAGAAGTTCTTCATGATGAACACCCCCGCGGCGTCCGCCAGGAGGGGCAGGACCATGCCTGAGTAGGAGTCGTACATGCCCAGCTGGTTGAGCACCAGGAATTTGGGGATCAGCAGGACTACCCCCGGCACCGCCATGACGCCCACCAGGATGGCGAACACCGTGGCACGGCCCCGGAACTGCAGCCGGGCAAGGGCATAGCCCGCCAGGGAATCGAAGAACACCCGGCCTGCGGTGACCAGGACGGTGACGATCAGCGAGTTCATGGTCCACGACGGGAAGTCGGAATTGGCGAACAGCGCGGTGTAGGCGGCCCCGGACCAGGTGGACGGCAGCAGGCCAAGCGGGTTCGCCGCAGCCTCCGGCTCGGTCTTGAAGCTGGTGGCCAGCTGGACCAGGAACGGAAAGGTGTACGCCAGTGCCAGGGCCACAAGCAGCCCGTAGGCTACCCAGCCACCTGTGAAGCGGTGGCGGGCACGTACGGCGGGTGCCGGCGTCGTGCTGCGAATGTCCGGCCTGGGCCGGGTCTGGATACTCATCGTGCACTGTCCTTATCCCGCAGCAGCCAGCGCTGGACCAGCGCGAAGACCACGATGATGCCAAAGAGGATGAAGCTGATGGCCGCGCCCTGGCCCCACTGCTGGTTGTTGAACGCTGAATTGAAGCTGAGGTATGCGGGGGTGAGCGTTGTTTTGGAAGGGCCGCCCTGGGTTCCCACGTAGATCTGGTCGAAGACCTGCCAGCAGCCGATCAGGCCCAGGGTGAGGACCGTGAACAGCGTGGGCTTGAGCATGGGCAGGGTAACAAACCAGAACCGTTGCCAGCCGGTTGCTCCGTCCACCAGCGCTGCTTCCTGGACTTCGGATCCCAGTCCCTGCAGCGCCGCGATGAACAGCAGCATAAAGGTTCCGGATGTTGTGAAGACCGCCATCAGGATGAAGGCCGACATCGCAACGGACGGCCCGGACAACCACTCCCACCAGCCGATGCCCAGGAACTGCCAGCCGGTGGCGGCGGGCCCCGCAATGCCGACGGCGGAGAGCAGCAGGTGCAGCACCCCGCGGGGATCCTGGAACCAGTTTGGCCCCTGGACGCCCACGAAACTGAGCACCTTGTTGACCACGCCCGTTGCACTGAAGAGGAACAGCCACAGCACCGTGATGGCCACCGAACTGGTAACGGACGGAAAATAGAAGGCCGTCCGGAACAAGCCGCGGCCCCGCAGTACCTGCCGGTTGACCAGCACGGCCAGGAACAGGCTCATGGCCGTCTGCAGTGGCACCACCAGCAGGACGTAATAGGCGTTGTTGCGCAGCGCCGTTCCGAAGTCCTTTTCCGCGAGTCCGCCGCCGGCAATGATGGCCTGGTAGTTCTCCGCCCCCACGAAACCCACGTTCGGGCCGAAGGGGCTGCCCCGTCCGGTCCAGTCGGAGACGCTGACCCAGGCGGCCATCACCACGGGGACCAGAAGGAACAGGCCAAGGATCAGCACCACGGGCGCCACAAAGATCCAGCCGGCCAGCGCCTGCCTGCCGTGGATTCCTGCTGCACGGGCCGCCACCGCTACTTTGCCCCCTCAAGGACAGGCTCCAGCGAACCCTGGGTGGAGTCGAGGATGGCCTTGGGCTCCTTGTCCTTCAGCTGCTCGAGCTGGGCGTTGAAGTCCGCCAGGACATCAGCCGCACCCTGCTGCAAGGGGGTGGTCTGGGCGTAGTCTGCACCTGCCATGAAGGGTGCCAGCGCCGGGAAAGCCGCGGTCCACTCCGCGCGGGCGGACTTGATGGACGGCATCACGCCGAAGGCCTGGGAGAACGCCAGCTGGTTTTCCTTGCTGGTCAACTGCTCCACGAGCTTGCGGGCAGCGTCCTTGTTCTTGCTGTCCGCTGCGATGCCCCAGCAGTTGGTGAAGGTCAGGGTCCCCTTGCCGCCAGGGCCCTCGGGCAGTTCAGCCACCTGATAGTTGACGGCTGGGTAGTCCTTGTCCAGGGCACCCTGGATCCAGTTGCCCTCGATCACCATGGCGGCCTGGCCCTTGCCGAAGGCCTCGCCGCCCCAGCCTGCGCCAAGGTCGGAGCTGAACTTGGCAACGCCGTCGTTCATCATCTTCTTGACGAAGCCCAACGCTTCCACATTCTCTTCGCTGTTGGCACTGGCTTTGCCATCCTTGGCCAGGCCGCCGCCGGCCTGTGCAAAGAAGGCGCCCACGCGCTGGTACTCGGGGCCGAAGGCCAGGCCCACGGTGCCGCCCTGGGTCAATTTGGTGGCTGCGGCTTCGAGCTGCTCCCACGTCTTTGGCACATCCGCTTCGGTCAGCCCGGCCTGCTTCCACAGGTCCTGGTTAATGACCAGCCCCAGCGTGGAAAAGTCCTTGGGTGCGCAGTAGAGCTTCCCGTCGTAGGTGAAGGCCTCGGTCAGGGCCGGATAGAAATCGCCCTTGTTGGCCAGGTCATCCCCGTACGGCTCGAGCGAGCCGTTGCCCGCGTAGTTGGCCAGCTGGTCCGCTGAGACGTAGAAGACGTCGGCCGGTTTGCCGGAGGCGAAGCCCTGGCTGAGCTGCTGCGGCAGGTCGGAGGCGACGTTGACCGTGGCTTCCTTTCCGGCGCCGGCGGCCCAGTCAGCCACAGCCGTTTTCACGGCGGTGGATTCCGCTTCCCCGGAGGAGGCAATGAGGACGTTCAGCGGGCCGCCAGCGTCAGGCGCTTCCGAACGGTCCGTCCCGCCGGCGCTGAAACCTGAGCCGCAGCCAACCAGCGCGAGGGTGGCAAGGGCGGTCACGGCGCCGGCCAGGATGCGGGATGCCTTCTGTTTTTGGGCAGGGTGTAGTGCAGTCATCATTGTCTGATCCTTAGTTGGGGGTTGTTGTGGCTGGAAAAGCTAGTGGTTGAACGGTTGGAGGTCCCGGAGTTCAAGCCTGGGGCGCAGCAGCACGTGCTGCGGTTCTGCCGTCGCGCTGTTCAGGTGGCCAAGCAGCAGCCGCATGACTTCGGCAGCCGCGGATTCCACAGGCTGGGACACGCTGGAAAGTCCGACGGCGGCGGCCACGGGGGTGTTGTCGAAGCCGACCACCGCCGAGGCCAGGGCGGGCTGGTCCGACTGCCGCAGGTAGGCGCTGGCGCCCAGGGCAAGGCTGTCGCTGGCGCAGACGAAGGCGGTGGCTCCCTTGCCCAGCAGGGTGGCTGCACCCGAGGAACCGCTGGCTGCGGTGTCCTCGCCTGCGTAGATGAGCGGTGCGGGGTCTTCCGTGCCGAAATGGGCCGTCATCGCCTCGAGCCACCCGGCGCGCCGGTCCCCGCCCACACCGGAACCGTTCGGCCAGCCGATGTAGCCGATCCTCCGGTGCCCGGCGGCAATGAGGTGTTCCGTGGCTTCGCGTGTCCCGCTGCGGCCGTCGACATCGACCCACGAATGCCCGGCGTCGGACACATCCCGGCCTGAATCCCAGGGCCGCCCGAATGCGACAAACGGAATACCCCGCTGGGCAAGCCAGGCGGCCCGCTGGTCACCGTGGTGGGTGGCTGTGAGGATGAAGCCGTCCAGGTCCGCCTCGGTGACCAGTTCCTCGTAGCGGCTGATCTCCTCCTCGTCCGAGTCCGCACAGTAGAGGGTCACGCGGTAGCCGTGGCTGTGGGCAGCCTCGGTCAGCCCGTACAGGAAGCCCGTCAGCACCGTACCGCTGATGCCGTTGCCTGCCGGCTGCAGCCGCATGCCCACGTTTTTGGACACATGGTTGCGCAACTGGCGGGCAGCAGCGTTGGGCCGGTAGCCGCTTTCCTCGATGGCCCTGGCCACCCGGATGCGCGTCTCTTCCTTGACCCGGTGCGGGGCGTTCAACACGTTGGAGATCGTTTGCCGGGAAACCCCGAGCTGGTTGGCGAGGTCCACAATAGTCACCCGTGACGCCATAGCCGATCTCCTTTGAGTTCTGTCCCCGGCTTCTGGGTCCTTGTGGGAAAGCGTGCCGGGGGATGTTGCAATCTCTGCTGATGTCATAAACAATATGAACGTTCAAATCCCCTGTCAATCTTTTGCGCGTGCCTGCCAGCGAAACTTTTTGAACGATCAAATTTCAGGCCGCCTCCCACCCTTCCAGGAGCTTCCCCGTGACCCATCAGCCCTTCATGCACGATCTGTCCGGAGTCTTTGCCGCACCAGTGCAGGCCTGGTCCGAGGCGGACGGCCAGATCAGGGGCACCGAGGCCCAGGGCATCTACTGCTCCGATGAGCGCGTCGTCTCCGCCGTCCTGCTGACCGTTGAGGGCGTGGAGCCCCGGTGGGTTTCAACCCAGACCCACGGGGCGGACACGGTGGGTTACCTGAGCTTCATCCGCACGGACCCCAGCATCGCGGACCCGCTGGTGTCGCTGCGCCGGACGCGTTCGGCGGACGGGGCCGGCGTCAGCGAGTCGATCGAGATCGTCTCCGCCCTGTCCAGCCCGGCTACGTTTGCCGTCGAGATCCGCATGACCTCCGATAACACTCCTTTGGAAAAGATCAAACAGGGGCAGTACTCGACGGACCTGCCGCAGGTCCGCACGGACGGATGGCAGTGGCGGGACGGACATACGCACCTGCAGCTGGCATTCACCGGCTCCCCCACTCTCCACGCGGACAAGGCCGAAGTCACCGCAACGTGGCTGGTCACCGTGCCTGCCGGCGGCAGCACCGAGGTCTCGTGGCGCCTGGAAGCCCATGATTCTGCCGCTCCCATGATCGCGCCGCGCACTCGCGGGCTGGCAGTACCGGAGCTGTCCGGGCCGGCGGAGGAGGCACCACAGGACCACGGCAGTGCCGACATCGCCCGGTTGCTGCACCACGCCGTCAGCGACCTCAATGGCCTGCGGATGGCTGACCGGGAATCGCCGGATGACACGTTCCTGGCCGCCGGTGCCCCCTGGTTCTTCACCATGTTCGGCCGTGATTCCCTGATTGCCGCACGCATGCTGCTCCCCATCGACACAACCCTCGCAGCCGGTACGCTCCGGGCACTGGCGCAGCGCCAGGGTGTCCAGGCGGATACCGCCACTGCCGAACAGCCGGGCAAGATCCTGCATGAGGTCCGGCGCGTCACCAATACCGTCACCCTGGACGGCAAGGTTTCCCTCCCGCCGGTCTATTACGGAACGATCGATGCCACCCCGCTGTGGATCATGTTGCTGCACGAGGCGTGGCAGGCAGGCATGCCGGAGGACGAGGTGCGGGACCTGATGCCGCACCTGGTGCGCGCGCTTGGCTGGCTCCGGGACCACGCCGACTCGGACGGCGACGGCTTCCTGGAATACCTGGATACCTCGGGCCACGGACTGGCCAACCAGGGATGGAAGGACAGCGGCGACTCCATCCGATGGCACAACGGCAGCCTGGCGGAGGGCTCTATCGCACTGTGTGAGGTGCAGGGGTACGCATACGCGGCTGCCCTCGCCGGCGCCGACCTGCTGGAGGCCTTCGGGGAAGGCGAGGACATTGCCGAGGCGGTGGAATGGCGCACGTATGCGGAGGCAATGAGCGAACGCTTTCGGGCAAAGTTCTGGTGCGAAGACGAAAGCGGGCGGTATCCGGCGATTGCACTGGACGCGGCAAAGAACCCGGTGGACGGTATCGCCAGCAATATGGGGCACCTGCTGGGGACCGGAATCCTGGATGCCGAGGAAACGGACATCGTGGTCCGCCGACTGATGGACCCGTCCATGTACTCCGGGTACGGCATCCGGACCATCTCCACCACCAACGCCGCCTACTGGCCCACCAGGTACCACGCGGGGTCGGTGTGGACGCACGACAGCGCGATGATCCTCAGCGGCCTGCTGGCCGAGGGATATTTCGAGGAGGCGCGCAAGCTGGCGGGCGGGCTGCTCCGGGCGGCACAGGGATTCAACTGGCGCCTTCCCGAGCTATTTGCCGGCCACGGCGCCGCGGACACGTGGCCCCCGGTTCCGTACCCTGCCTCCTGCCGCCCCCAGGCCTGGGCTGCGGCTTCCGCCGTCCCGGTTGCCCGGGCGCTGGGGTATCTGGACCCCGAGGCCTTCGACAGCACCGTGGCAGACGTTCCATTGGAGCCAGCCATGGTGTGAGGGCCGCCCTGGCTCAGGCGGGAACGGCCACCCGTGCCGCTTCGCAGATGCTGGCAGCGGTGCGGAGGCCCATCCTGATGGCGCCGTCCACGTGCTGGTAGCCTTCGGCGGCGAGGTCGGAGGATGACCAATAGATGGGACCCACCGGGACGTGCTGGTCCTTGCCGTAGCGGTGGAGTCCGCCGAGGTCGTAGCTGGACGCGTAGGCACCGCGGGTCCATTCCTCCGAGCCCCAGTCGGATTCGTAGTACACCTCGGGCTCGAGCGCCTCGGCGCCCAGGAACCCGGCGATGGATTCCAGAATGGCCTTCTTGCGGTCGTCGGCACCCAACTCGAAGACGGCGTCGGCCTTTTCATCGGAGACGAAGCCCACCAGGGTGCCCCGGGTGTCGCCGAAGTTGGTGTTGTCGTAGACCTCCTGGACCAAGGAGCCGGCGCCGAAGCAGGTGCCGGAGAGGCCGGAATTCCGCCAGAACGGGCGGCCATAGACAGCGTGGACCTTGATGACGAGACCAAGCGACTGGTGCTGGTGCATCTGGTGCTGGCGGCGCGGCAGCGGCGGGTTGAACGAGACGCGGGAGTAGAGGTTGGGCGGAACGGCCATGATGACGAACCGGGCGTTGACCGTGGCCCGCTCGGATTCGACGGTGACGCGGTGCCCGCCGTCGGCGTCCGGCTCCCAGTTGATGGTGCGCACCGGGGAGTCAAGCACGACGTCGTCCCCCATCTCCTGCGCGAGCAGCAGGGATACCTGTTGCATCCCGCCCACAACCCGGCGGTCCAGGATGAAGTCCTCGTCCGTGAGGTGGGTGAAGGAGCCGGCGGAGGCGGCCATCAGGACGGCCTGGAGGGCGGAGAAGGCGTGGGCGGGCTTGGTGAGCATCCCGCCGGCGATGAAGAGGCCGATGTTGTTGCAGGCTTCCTCATTGGTGGAGTGCTTGCGCAGCCAGTGGTGGAAGGAGATGGTGTCCAGCTCACGCGCCTTCGGGTGGGCCCAGGGTTCGCTGGGGCCGATCTCGGCGGCGAGGCCGTCCAGCAGGGCGATGAGCTTGTTCATCTCCGCTTCGGTGTCCGGGTCCACGGGGAAGGTGCCGCCGGTGTAGCGGACGGGAATGCCGTCCTTCCCGATGTACATCGACTGGCCCTCGCGGTAGCGCGGATACGTCTGCAGGCCCAGTTCGTCGAGGAGGTCCAGAAGTACGGTCTGGTCCGGCGAGACCCACTGGCCGCCGATCTCGAGCATGGCGCCGTCGATGGTGCCGGTCCAGGTGCGGCCGCCCACGCGGTCTCTCGCCTCCAGCACGGCAACGGTGAGGCCGGCTTTCTTCAGTTCACGGGCTGCGGTGAGTCCCGAGGGCCCGGCTCCGACGACCACTACGTCGCGGTTCAGGTTCAGCATGATGTCCTTTCTTCGGCCTCCCCGGTTCGGGCGGTCGGTAAATGAATGACGTTCATTTATTAGAACTATAGCTGCTGGGGGCCGGGACCGGAAGGGCCGGATGGAATAATGCTGGAGACCACCAGAGAAAGGCCACTGATGCCGGCAGGACCAGCTGTACAGGGACGTTCCGCGGAGGCTGCGTCCGCGGAGATTCCCGGTTCGCAGAAGAGGAAGGCGGGGCGGCCCTCGGCCGCCGTCCTGGACAAGGCCGGGATCACGGCAGCCGCCCTGGAGCTCATTGGCCGGAAGGGCTACGACGGGCTCACCATGGCGGGCCTGGCCAAGGAACTGGACGTGGCGCCGTCGGCCCTTTACAACCATGTGGCCTCGAAACGGGACGTACTGCTCCTGGTGGAGGACCACCTCACGTCCCTGGTTGACGTGTCAGACTTTGGCTCGGCGCCGTGGGAAGACGCCGTGCGCAGCTGGGCCTGGAGCTACCGGAACGTTTTCGCCGAGCACACGCCCCTGATCCCGGTCATCGCCGTCCTGCCCGTGACGGACGCGCCGCAGACGCTGGCGATGTACGAGACCGTGAGCAAGGGGTTCCTCGATGCCGGCTTTCCGGAGGATCGCGTTGTGTCCTCAATCGTGGCGCTGGAGTCGTTCATTTTCGGCTCCGCGTATGACGTGACGGCGCCTGCCGACATCTTTGATTCCGGGTCCATGGCGGACTCGACGCCGCACTTCACGGCTGCGGTGCGGAGCGCTTCCTCTGCTGCGGCGCGCCCGGCGGACGTGGCGTTCGAGCTGGGGCTGGAGGCGCTGATTTCGGGACTGGGTGCCCTGCGGGGGTAAGGGCGGCAAGAGGGGGCGGGCCGCCTGTCCGCCTCTGCATCCGGAAGGCGCGCGAGGCTACGCTCGTTGTACCGGGAGTCACCACATCGCAGGGACGGGATATGCAGGAAGGCCGCGGTCAGTAATCCATTCAAGAATTTCCACCATGGGCATGGACAGACCTGGATCATGGACGACTCCGCTCTGATTCGCAGCGCTCTATGACTTCAATCCTGGCCCTCGCACTATGGCCGGAGACGAGGTCATCCGTCGCCCGGAGTACACCCCCACGTGATTTCAGGCGGATCGTGGGCGGGGATCGTTGGTGTAGCAGCGGACGATACTTGTAATACAAGTTACCAACTTGTATTCTCAGAGGGCGGGCGAAGGAGCCCGGCGCCGCCCTAAGGAGAATCCATGAGTACCGTCGATCTGATCCGGCACGTCAAACTGTCCACCGCCCGACTCCCCCTCGCAGTACCCATCAGCGACGCCAAGGTGTTCACCGGCCGGCAGAAGCCCATGACAGAGGTGGTCTTCCTCTTCGCCGAGATCACCACTGAACTGGGCCACACCGGCGTCGGCTTCAGCTACTCCAAGCGCGCCGGCGGCCCCGCGCAGTACGCCCATGCCAAGGAAGTGGCCGAGGGCATCATCGGCGAGGACCCCAACGACATCGCCAAGATCTATACCAAGCTCCTCTGGGCCGGCGCCTCGGTGGGCCGCTCCGGCGTCGCCACCCAGGCCCTCGCCGCCATCGACATCGCCCTCTACGACCTCAAAGCCAAACGCGCGGGCCTGCCGCTCGCCAAGTTCCTCGGCTCCTACCGCGACTCCGCGCAGACTTACAACACCTCCGGCGGCTTCCTCAACGCCTCCCTTGAGGAGGTCAAGGCACGCGCCACCCAGTCCCTCGAAGAAGGCATCGGCGGCATCAAGATCAAAGTAGGCCTGCCGGACAGCAAGGAAGACCTCCGTCGCGTGGCCGGCATCCGCGAACACATCGGCGGGGATGTCCCGCTGATGGTGGACGCCAACCAGCAGTGGGACCGTGCCACCGCCCTGCGCATGGGACGCCAGCTCGAGGAATTCAACCTCATCTGGATCGAAGAACCGCTGGATGCCTACGACTTCGAAGGCCATGCCCACCTGGCGAACGTCCTGGACACGCCCATCGCCACCGGCGAAATGCTGGCCTCCGTGGCGGAGCACAAGGGCCTCATCAACGCCAACGGCTGCGACATCATCCAGCCCGACGCGCCCCGCGTCGGCGGCATCACCCAGTTCCTCCGCCTCGCCGCCCTCGCCGACGAGCGCGGACTGGGCCTCGCCCCGCACTTCGCCATGGAAATCCACCTCCACCTCGCCACCGCCTACCCGCGGGAACCCTGGGTGGAGCACTTCGACTGGCTCGACCCGCTGTTCAACGAGCGCCTCGAAACCAAGCACGGCCGGATGATCGTCCCGGACCGCCCCGGCCTCGGCGTCACCCTCAGTGACCAGGCACGCGCCTGGACCACCGAGTCCGTGGAGTTCGGCGCGCAACCCTAAAGCCGTAACCTTGAAGCCATGAGCCGGAACCTCACCGCGGACCTCGCCGCCGACCTTCGCAACCGCATCGTCGACGGCATCATCCAGCCAGGTGAAAAGCTCCCCAGCGAAAACACCCTCATCAGCGATTTCGGCGTCAGCCGGACCGTTGTCCGCGCCGCACTGACCCGGCTTCAGGCCGAGGGTCTTGTTGAAACCGAACGGGGACGGGGCAGCTTCGCCCTCACCCCGCCATCGGACGGGCCCCAGGCAGCACCCGGGGCCCGCCCCGTGGCCACCACGGAGGACCGCCTCCATCTGCTCGAGTTCCGCATGGGGGTGGAAACCGAGGCCGCCGCGCTGGCCGCCCGCAACCACACCGAACGGCAGCTTCGCGCCGTCACCGCTGCGCTGGAGCAGTTCACGGCCAGCGCCGGCCACCCGGCCCACGCCATGAAGTCGGACTTCGAGTTCCACCGCGCCATCGCAGCCGCCTCCGGCAACCCCTACTACTCCGACTGTCTGGCCGCCCTGGGCCAAACGATGATCGCGATGCCGCGCACCCGCCTGATGACCGGCGTCGAGCATTACGCCCGGGACCACTTCGACCAGGTGGTCCAGGAGCACCGCTCCATCTCGGATGCCATTGCGGACGGCGACGAGGCTGCGGCAGCGGCCGCCATGCGCAGCCATTTGGCCAACTCACGACGCCGGTTCAAGGCTTCCGCGCGGCCGTAGCCTGGAGTGCATCCCGGCAACCCGCCGGAACCTAGGCTTGCTTGCGGACCAGAACCTTCAAGGCACGGAATCGCGAATAGGCCCAGGTGAGCGGAGTTAAAGCAAAAGAGCCCCGGTCTCTCGACCGGAGCTCTTTCATTTGCGTGCGCGAGGGGGGATTTGAACCCCCACACCCTTTCGGATACTGGCACCTGAAGCCAGCGCGTCTGCCGTTCCGCCACTCGCGCGCAACTTCTTTCACGAAGCCCCGGCCGGTTTCCCGCATCCGTTACCTTGCAAAAGCAGCGAGATCAAGCATAACGGAAGGTGGACGGAAAACACCAATTGGGCTCCGCAGACCCCCGCCCGGAGGCAAAAAGCCGGGCCGCCTCCGGCCCCTTTCCGCAGTTGAAACCCAAGCCTGGCCCGCGGCGGGCCGGGCAAGGGACCGAACTTTCGGAGGCCCCCGGGCGTTGCTGATTAAGGTCATTCACAGCCCTGCCCAGTAGTATCTGATGTAGGAGTGACTGCTGCATGCAGGCGCACCGCTGACTTGTGAGCTGCACCGCGGGTGCAGCTCCGCAACGGAAACTGCCCCGCTGCCGGGGGGAAAGGAGAAGGACCATGGGCCTGCTGGACAAGGTTGAACGCGGCATTGAAAAGGCTGTCCGGGGCGTCTTCTCCACCGGCTCGCGCGCCCAGGTTGAACCCGTGGAGATCGCCAGCAGGCTGCGCCGCGAAGTGGACCACAAAGCACTGACGGTGGCGGCCGGCCGGACCCTCGCGCCCAACGTCTTCGACGTGCAACTCAGCGAGGACGACTTCAAGCGGGCCCAGGAATGGGGCACCCCGCTGGCCGAAGAGCTTTGCGACGTCGTCATCAACCACGTCCGCAGCCAGGGCTACACCCTCCAGGGTTCAGTCCGCATCTCCTTCCGCCGGGACGCCGAGCTGCGCGCCGGCGATTTCGAGATCGTCTCCTCAACCGAGAAATCCAAGGGCGCCCCCGCCGGCCAGCCGCAGCGCCCCAACGTACCCGCCGCCCCCAGCCGCCAGCCGGTACGCCTTCAGCCCGTTCTGGACATCGACGGGCAGCGCTACTCCCTCAACGCCCCGTCCATCGTCCTTGGCAGGTCCTCCGAAGCGGACATCCACGTCGAGGACACAGGCGTCTCACGCCGCCACCTGGAAATCCGCACTGCCAACGGGGTCACCAGCGCAGTGGACATGGGTTCCACCAACGGCAGCTACGTCAACGGGCAGAAGGTGTCAGGAAGCACCGAACTCACTGACGGCTCCACCATCACTATGGGACGGACAAAAATCATCTTCCGCCTTCTGCCCGCCAGCCCTGGTGGCCGCACATGAGCGACCTGACCATCACCGTCCTGCGGTTCGGCTTCCTCCTGCTCCTCTGGGTGCTGATCTTCAGCATCGTCTCGGCCATGCGCCGTGACCTCATGGTGGGCCGCAAAGCAGCCTCCGGCGCCCCCACCCAGCGCCAGGTCCGCAGGAACCCGGAACTTGCTGAGGCTCCCCCGCAGCCGATGAAGCAGCAGGCGCACCAACTGGTCGTCGTCGAAGGTCCGCTCAAGGGAACCACCCTCCCGCTCGCCGCCAGCCCCATCCTCCTGGGCCGCGCCCAGGAAGCCACCCTGGTCCTGGAGGACGACTACGCCTCCGGCCGCCACGCCAGGCTGTTCCCCCAGGGCAGCCGCTGGTTCATCGAGGACCTGGGGTCCACGAACGGAACGTACCTGGCGGACCAGCAACTTACCCGTGCCCTGCCGGTTGAGCCAGGGGTACCCGTGAGAATCGGCAAGACGGTCATCGAATTGAGGCCATAGCCGTGGCCGTCACGCAAACCCCCGCAAACGGGCCCCGGCCCGCGCAGCGGCCCCTCATCATGCGCTACGCCGCACGCTCCGACGTCGGCCGGATCCGCTCCAAGAACGACGACTCCGCCTACGTGGGCCGGCACCTCGCCGTCGTCGCGGACGGCATGGGCGGGCACGCGGGCGGCGACGTCGCCTCCGCCGCCACCGTCCTGGACATGATCCACCTGGACCGCGGCGACTACGACGGCGACGCCGGCACGGTCCTTGCCGACGAAATCCAGACAGCCAACTCCCTGCTTTCCGAACTCGTTCACCAGAACCCCAAGCTGGCGGGCATGGGCACCACCGTCACGGCGCTCCTGCTGGCCGAGGGCAAGCTCTACTTCGCCCACATCGGTGACTCCCGCGCCTACCTCCTGCGCGACGGCGAATTCAAGCAGGTCAGCGTGGACCACACCTTCGTCCAGCGGCTCATCGACGAAGGCCGGCTCCGCCCTGAGGAAGCCGAAAGCCACCCCCATAAAAACGTCCTGATGCGCGTCCTGGGCGACGTGGACGCCAGCCCGGAACTCGACCTCGACACCCTGGACGTCCGCCCCGGCGACCGTTGGCTGCTCTGCTCCGACGGGCTCAACTATGTGGCCGGCCACGCCGTGGAACGGACGGTCCGGGAAACCAAGGACCTCCGCGAGTGCGTGGAAACCCTCGTGGACCTGACCCTCGAAGCCGGCTCCCCGGACAACGTCACGGTGGTCATGGTGGAGATCGTGGAGGAAACGCCCGACGACGTCAGTACGGCCGCCGTCGAAGTCGTCCCCTCCGCAGCCGCCGCCACAGCCCCTGCCGCGGCAGTCCAGCCGGCAGCACCGGCTGCAGTGAACCCGAAGGACCCGGCCGGCGGCGCCGAAGCGCCGGGGAAGAATCCTGCGGGCAAGGAAAGCACTGGCAAGGCCGCCGAGGGCAAGGACCAGGCTTCCACCGATCCCCACCTCGGCGAGCACCTGTCCGCTGAGGTCCTGCGGGACGAACTCGCCTCCCGCCCGCACGAACTTGTGGGTGCCGCGGCTGCGGCCGCAGAGTCCGGGTCCATTCCCACCATCGCCGGGCGCACCGTGGCACGGAGGGCAGCCACCCTCCTCACCCACAAGGCAGAACAGCCGGGCAGCGAGGCCGAGGACACCCTCGTGCCGCTCAAGCCGCGGCGCTGGATCACCTGGTCCATCGCCGCAGCCGTCCTGCTGGTCCTGACGGTGGGCCTCTGGCTCGGCTATGCCTGGACCCAGACGCGCTACTACATCGGCGAGTACGACTCCCGCGTCGCCATCTACAACGGTGTCTCCCAGCGACTCGGGCCCATCGGGCTTTCCAGCCTTGAGACCGTCACGGAGATCCGGATGGATTCCCTGCCGCCGTTCTCGCAGCAGCGGGTGCGCCAGACCGTGCCTGCCAACGACCTCTACGATGCCCAGCGGATCGTGAAGAACCTCGAACTCACCGGCACCACCTCCCCTGAGGAAGGGTGTCCACCACCGTCGGCATCGCCCGGACCCTCCACACCGGCCGCCGCGGATCCGGCCGCCCCCGCACCAGCCCCGGATGCCACCGCCACTCCGGCAAGCCCGTCCCCCAGCCCCACCGTCACCTGCAAGGCGGCCCCATGAGCCAGCTCAGCACCACTCCCAAGCCGCGGCGGAATGTCGAACTCGCGCTGCTCCTGCTGGCCCTGGCCGTCGGCATCGGCGCCAACATGCTGGTGGGCGTGGACAAGGAAAAGTCCTTTGATTCGGATTTCTGGTTCCAGTCCAGCCTCCTTGCCGTAGCCGCCCTGGTGTTCCACGGCGTCCTCCGCTTCCGCGCCAAGTATGCCGATCCGGTAATACTTCCGCTCGTGGTAGCCCTCAACGGCCTGGGCCTGGCCATGATCCACCGCCTCGATGCGCCCGGCGACGACACCGGCAACAACCAGCTCCGGTGGACCCTCATTGCGATGGCGGTGGCGATCGCAGTGATCTGGCTGCTCAAGGACCACCGCGTCCTCCGCCGGTTCACCTTCATCTCCCTCGCGGCCAGCGCCCTCCTCCTGCTCCTGCCGCTGATCCCCGGCATCAGCGCGGGCGAAATCCTGGGCGCCCGCGTCTGGATCCGGCTCGGACCCATGACCTTCCAGCCCGGCGAGGTCGCCAAGATCACCCTGGCTATATTCTTTGCCGGTTATCTTTCCTCCAACCGCGACCTGATCCTGCTGGCCGGCCGCAAGATCGGTCCGCTGCAGTTCCCCCGGTTCAAGGACATGGGACCCATGATCACGGCTTGGCTGGTCAGCATCGGCGTGCTCATCTTCCAGCGCGACCTTGGTTCATCGGTGCTCTTCTTCGGCCTGTTCATCGTGATGATCTACGTGGCCACGAGCCGCATCAGCTGGGTGGTAATCGGCCTGGCCCTCATCTTCGGCGGCGGCTTCATCGCGGCGCAGGTCTTCTCCCACGTGGCACTCCGCATCGACGGCTGGCTCAACGCATTCACTCCGGAGGTCTACGACCGCTCACCCGGCGGTAGTGGCCAGATTGTCCAGGGCCTCTTCGGCATGGCCAACGGCGGACTGGTGGGAACCGGGCTGGGACAGGGCCGCCCGGACCTGGTCCCTTTCGCCAACAGCGACATGATCATCGCGTCCCTCGGCGAGGAACTCGGCCTGGTGGGCCTGTTCGCCGTCGTCCTCATGTACCTGCTGCTTTTCACCCGCGGATTCCGGGCGGCGCTGGGTACCCGGGACGCGTTCGGAAAGCTCCTTGCCTGCGGACTGTCCTTCGCCGTGGCACTGCAGTGCTTCGTGGTGATCGGCGGCGTAACGCGGCTCATCCCGCTGACCGGCCTGACAACGCCCTTCCTGGCAGCCGGCGGTTCCTCGCTGCTGGCCAACTGGATCATCGTTGGCCTGCTCCTGATGATCTCGCACACGGCCCGCGGCCCGGTGGACACCACGCCGCTGCGGCCGGGCGAGGCAGCAGATTCGATGGGCATTGATACTCCTACTGAGGCGGTGAAGCACTCATGAACCAGGCAATGCGGCACTCGTGGGTGGCGGCCGTCGCCATGTTCGCCCTGATCTTCGGCGCCATCAGCTACGTGCAGGTGGTGGGGGCGGATGAGCTCAAGGCCAACCCATGGAACCAGCGCGCCATCCTGCAGAACTACTGCAACGACCGCGGCGCCATCATTGTGGGCGGCACTCCGGTAGCAGAATCGGTGGAGGGCACCTCGGAAACCTGCAAGTTCCAGCGGACCTACCCGCAGCCGGAGCTCTACGCCGGAATCACGGGTTACTTCTCCCAAAACTTCGGTGCCACCGGCCTGGAACAGGCCATGGGTGAAGTGCTCACCGGCAACTCGGACCAGCTCTTCCTGGACCGCGTGGGCCAGCTCTTCCTGGGGAACCAGCCCAAGGGCGCTTCGGTGGAGCTCACCATTGATCCCGCGATCCAGCAGCTCGCCTACAGCCTGATCCCGGACGGGCAGCGCGGATCCATCGTGGTCACCAACCCCAAGACCGGGGCGATCCTTGCCATGGTCTCCAAGCCCTCCTACGATCCCAACCTGATCGCCACCCAGGATCCCAACGCCGAGACCGCCAACATCAATGAGCTGGTCAAGGTCCCGGGCATCAACCTGAACCAGAACGTCAGCGGACCCACCGGGGAACTGCTGGCGCCGGGATCCGTCTACAAGCTCGTTGACACGGCCGCGGCGCTTGCATCAGGGAAGTACAACAAGGACAGCGTTCTCCCCAACCCGGCGGAAATGCCGTTTCCGGGAATCCAGTACAAGCTTCCCAACTACGCAGGCGGCAACTGCTACACCCGGGACACCGCGAGCTTCGCCTTCGCCCTCCAGCAGTCCTGCAACACCCCGTTCGCCAGCATCGCGCTGGACCTGGGCCGGGACGCCATCGCCGAGCAGGCGAAAAAGTTCGGCTTCGGCGAGGACATGGGCGACCAACTCAAGCTCGGCTACGCCCGGAACAACGGCTTCCCCGATAACCTGGACGCCCCCGGCCTGGCCCAGTCCGCCATCGGCCAGAAAGACGTCAGGGCCACACCCCTCCAGGTTGCGCTGATGACCGCGGCCATTGCCAATGACGGCGTCCAGATGAGGCCGAACCTGGTCAAGACCCTGCGTTCTCCGGATCTGCGGGTCATCGACGAACCCAAGCCGGAGCAGCTGCGGACCTCCACCACTCCGGATGTCGCAAACCAGATCACCGAGTGGATGGTCAGTGCCGTCAGCGAAGGCATCGCCAACAGGGCCGCAGTCCCGGGGGTCCAGGTGGCCGGCAAGACAGGAACCGCGGAGCTCGGAAACGGCACCAACAACTCCTGGTTCACCGGATTTGCCCCCGCAAACAACCCGCAGGTGGGAGTCACCATCGTCATGGAGGGCGTGGACATCACCACCGGAGCCCAGCTAACCAGTCCGAACGCGAAAAGAATTTTTGAGGCGGTGTTGAATAAGTGAGGCCTACAACCGGAATCACCCTCGGCGGCAGATTCCAGCTGACCACGCGGATCGCGATCGGCGGCATGGGCGAAGTCTGGAAGGCGAAAGACCTCGTCCTGGGCCGCATCGTCGCTATCAAAGTGCTGAAGGAGGAATACACCGGCGATCCCGGGTTCCTCCAGCGCTTCCGCGCCGAGGCCCGCCACACCGCTCTCCTGAACCACGTGGGCATCGCCAACGTCTTCGACTACGGCGAGGAGGAGGGCTCCGCCTACCTGGTCATGGAACTGGTCCCCGGCCAGCCCCTGAGCAACATCATCGAACACGAGCAGGTCCTGTCCCCGGACCGCACGCTGTCCATCATCGCGCAGACCGCCCGTGCACTCTCCGTTGCCCACGCGCAGGGCCTGGTGCACCGCGACGTGAAACCCGGCAACCTCCTGATCACCCCGGACGGGCGGGTGAAGGTCACCGACTTCGGCATCGCCCGCCTGGCAGACCAGGTTCCGCTCACCCAGACCGGCCAGGTAATGGGCACCGCCCAGTACCTTGCCCCCGAGCAAGCCACCGGACAGACCGCCACCGGTTCCTCGGACATCTACGCGCTCGGCGTCATCGGCTACGAGTGCCTGACCGGACACCGCCCCTTCTCCGGCGAGTCCCAGATCGCCATCGCCCTGGCCCAGGTCAACGACGCCCCGCCGCCGCTGCCCGAATCGCTTCCCACCCCGGTGCGCGCCCTCCTTATGTCCATGCTGGCCAAGGACCCTAAGAACCGGCCGGAAAACGCCATCAAACTGGCCGAGGCGGCCGAGGCCATCCGCAACGGGGATATCAGCGCAGCCCGGGCCGCCGTTCCCGGCATGCTCCTCTTCGACGCGGACAATACGGGCCCCATCACCGCTCCGGTGGACACCGCCACGGCGCCCACCGGCGTCATTGGCGCCCAGCATGACAGTTCGCCCACGCCCACGTCCGCTTTGCCGGTGCTGGGTGCGGGCGCGGCAGGTGCAGCCGCCGGAGCCGCCGCCGGGGCAGCAGCTGCGGACGCTGACGCGCCCCAGGGAACACTCGCCCGGGCCAATGCCCTCGCCGCCGAGCGCAGGTGGGTTCCGGAAGAAGCAACGTACGACGACGAGCCTGCCGATGAGCCCCAGCGCAAGGGCCGCAGTCCCTGGACCTGGCCGCTGGTTGCCCTGATCCTCCTGGTTCTGTTCGCGTTGGTGGGGTTCTTCCTCAGCCAGCGGGGCATTCTCTTCCCCTCGAACGACGCCACCACCGGAGCCGCCACAAGCCCGCCGAGCACCAGCGCCAGCCCAACCAGGACCACGCAATCCGCCACGCCCACGCCCACGCGCAACACGCCTACGCCCACACCCACCCAGGAAATGGTCAACGTGATCCCGGCCGCCTACCTCGGGCAGGACTACCGCAAGGTACAGGCCGAGCTTGCCGGGCTGGGGCTGGCCGTCACTGTGATTCCGCAGGAGAGTACGGCAGATGACCCCGGCAGGGTCATCGAGCTGAACCCCACAGGGCTCGTGCCGCAGGGTTCGCCCATCACGGTGGTCTATGCAGTGGCACCGCCGGCACCCACCACATCCGCACCGGCCCCCGCGCCGGCAGCCACCACGTCGGCCGTGGCGGCGCCCACCGCAGCGTCGCCCCTGCCCGCCTGCACCGCCGGCCAACTGCCCGGTGCCCCGCCAACCTGCAAGCCATAACCGCCAGGACAGCCAGTGAACGAGTCAGCGCGCACACCGTTGCACCGCGAGGACAGCCTCCCGGTGGATAACCGCCGTGTCCTCAGCGGCCGCTACGAGCTGGGCGGCCTGATCGGCCGCGGAGGCATGGCGGACGTCTACCGGGGAGTGGACACCCGGCTGGGGCGCACTGTCGCCGTGAAACTGCTGCGGGCGGACATGGCCCGGGACCCGCAGTTCCAGGCCCGGTTCAAGCGGGAAGCACAGGCCGTTGCCGCCCTCAACCATTCCTCCATTGTTGCCATCTACGACACCGGTGAACACCTGGTCCACGATGGCTCGGAGGACAACGTCCGGGTGCCGTACATCGTGATGGAATTCGTGGAGGGCAAGACCATCCGCGACCTCATCCGCGCCCATGACGTCACCATTGACCAGGCAATCGACTATTGCCTGGGCGTCCTCGGCGCCCTCGAGTACAGCCACAAGGCCGGCATCGTCCACCGGGACATCAAGCCGGCCAACGTGATGTACTGCGAAAGCACCAACTCCGTGAAGGTGATGGACTTCGGCATTGCCCGCGCCATCGCTGACTCCTCAGCCACCATGACCCAGACGCAGGCCGTGGTGGGCACCGCCCAGTACCTGTCGCCGGAGCAGGCCCGCGGCGAAACAGTCGACGCCCGCAGTGACCTCTACTCCGCCGCATGCCTGCTGTATGAAATGCTCACGTCCAGGCCCCCTTTCATCGGTGACAGTCCCGTGTCCGTGGCCTACCAGCACGTCCGGGAGATTCCCGAGCCCCCCAGCAGCCTCAACCCCAAGGTGACTCCTGCCCTGGACAGCGTGCTGGCCAAGGCGCTGCAAAAAAACCGCGATGACCGGTTCCAGGATGCCGCGGCCTTCCGGCGTGCCCTGCGTGCTGCTCGATCAGGCGTAGCGGTCCCCGCACTTGCGGCCTCCGAAGCGCCCACGGACCCCAACGACCACGTCCCGCCGCCGGCCACCGAGGCCTTTCCCGCCGCGGGCGCAGGCTTCCTCCACGACGCACCTACCGGCCGGCTGGAGGCAACCCCTGCCCCTGCCGAGGACCACGAAACCCTGGTTCCCTTCGTGGCGGACGCCGATGACGAGCGGCCGGCTGATCCGTTGCCCCTTGGCCTGACTCCGGAACGTGAGCGGAGCCCGCGGCAGAAGTCCCGCCGTCGTGCGTGGATTGGCACGCTGGTGGTCTTCACGCTCCTTGTCCTGGCAGGCGGTGCCCTGTGGCTGTACACCATCATCAACCGCCCCGCTCCGGCGGCGCCCAAGATCACGGTTCCGGCCGTGGCCGCCATGACAGAATCGGCGGCGCTGCAGGAACTGTACAACGCCGACCTCCGGCCCCGTATTGTCCGGTCGCAGCACGACACCGTTGCCAAGGGGACGGCGATCGGCACGGACCCGGCGTCCGGCGCCGCCCTGGATCGAGGCGCCGAGGTGATCCTCAACATTTCGGAGGGCCCCAGCGCCGTTATGATCCCTGAAAGCCTGCCGGGCAAGACCGAGGCAGCAGCCAGGGATATCCTGCGCCAAAGCGGGCTGGTTGGCGCCCCCTCCACCACCACGGCCAACAGTGCCACCGTGCCTGCCGGAATCGTGATCACCACAAGCCCCGCGCCCGGCCAGAAGGTGGGCGTCGGGACCAGCGTCGAACTGGTGGTGTCCACCGGCAAGGTCGCCGTCCCGGAGCTCCGGGGGCGTACCCGCGAAGAAGCAGAAGCTGCGCTGAAGGAACTGAGCCTGGTGCCCAACGTGGTTGAGGCCGAGAATGCCCAGGTTGAGCCCGGCAGGGTGATGGAGCAAAGCGACGCCGTGAACGCGGCCGTGGAACAGGGCAAGACCGTCACCATTGTGGTGGCCAAAGCGCCGCCGCCCCCGCCAAGCCCCAGCCCCACACCCACGCCTACTCCGACGCCGACCTCCACCAAAAAGGGCTAGGCACGACGCCGCGCTGGCTCGGCCCTTCGCCGGGTGCGGCTCGGCTCGGCCAGTCAGTGCCTGTCTAGTGCTGGATCAGCGGGCTCAGCTTGGCCGCCCGGGCAGCTGCGCCCTTCATGCCCAGGGACTCAAGCCAGTTGCCCAGCATCTGGTAGCCGCCCTCGGTAAGCACGGATTCCGGGTGGAACTGCACGCCGCACAGGGGTGCAGTCCGGTGCTGCAGGCCCATCACCACACCCGTTGCCGTCTCAGCGGTGATCTCCAGGACGTCGGGGATGGACTCGCGCACGGCTGCCAGCGAGTGGTAACGCGTGGCCGTGACGGGGGAGGGGAGCCCGGAAAACACGCTGGTGCCAATGTGCTGCACAAGGGACGTTTTGCCGTGCATGAGTTCCGGCGCGTGCGTTACCTTGCCGCCGAAGGCCTCCGCCAGCGCCTGGTGTCCAAGGCACACACCGAACATGGGGACGCTGTTCTCGCCGCACCACCTGATCAGTTCAATGCAGACCCCGGCTTCCGCCGGGTTGCCGGGGCCGGGTGAGATGAGGACGCCATCCCGGGTGCTGGCCAGTTCGATGGCCTCTGCCAGGGTGACGTCGTCATTGCGGACCACGGTGGTTTCCGCGCCGAGTTCCTGGAGGTAGCCCACCAGGGTGTAGACGAAGCTGTCGTAGTTATCCACCACGAGGATCTTGGTTGTGGTCATGGCTGGCTTACGGAACCAATCGTTGAGTCGGTGAACTGGGTGTATTGGGACATCCAGGGGAAAAGGAACTGAACCATCAATACCAGTGCGGCGGCGATGAGCACCAATGAGGTGACAATCCGCAGCCAAAGCGGTCCGGGGAGATGGCGGAAAATCCAGCCGTACATGCTCATCCCTTCCCGATCGCCGCGGCCACCTGGTCCGCAATTTCCGCGGGCGGTCCGGCGGATGCAGGGCGCCAACTGTCCAGCAGGGCATAGGCAATAATGCGTTCTTCAGCGCCAAAGCGCGGGTTGCAGCTTGTCATGGTCAGGTATCTTTCAGTGGGGGCAACCCCCGGCTGCGCCGGCACCGGCTCCAGGACGTCGGTGCGCTGCGGCATGACGATCTGGTTGTTGCGGAAGACGTACACGTAATAGCCGTCCTTCGTCTGGACGTAGATCTTGTCCCCGGGCACCAGCGTGTGGATGTTGTCCAGGACGGCGCCGTGCGTCTGGCGGTGCCCCGCAACGGCGAAGTTGCCCACGGCACCCGGCATGGCGGTGGTTCCGTAATGGCCCAGCCCCAGGGTGTCCAGCACATCGCTGGTGGTCCCCTGGACGATCGGCCGCGTGTAGTTCGCCCCGAAGCGGGGAATGTACATGATGCCGATGGTGCCCGCATGGGCCGGCGCGGCAGCCACCACGGGCTCACCGAAGTCTTGGCCGGCGGCGGGCGGCGGAGCGGCGGCCGGCGCGGCAGGGGCAGCACCGGCGATGTCCTGCGCGAATTCCTTGATTACTTCGCTCTGCTTGGCATCTGATTCCACGTTGGTCCACCACAGCTGCCACGCAACAAACAGCAAGAGGATGATGCCGGCGGTGATGAGCAGCTCACCAACCACCTGGACCGTCCCGCGCAGAATAACGACGCCGGCAGGCGGCGCAGCGGCTTGCCTCGCCTTCTCCTGCAATACCACGCGTTCTCCTCCGGGCGGTTCCCATGGGCACCGGCGGCCCCTGAACTACGGCTAGAATTGGCTGCTAGTAAGAATCCAAATTTGACCAAGCAAGATTTTGATCAAGATCGCGCAGACCGCTGGCAATTTCCTTCTTGCAGGATACCAAGGCCGGAACGCCGATCTTGCCGCAGCCCGCCAAGGAGAGCCAGTGCCCGAGTCAAAGCCACGCAAGAAGACTGCCAGCACCCCGCAGCCGGCTACGTCCCAGGCTTACAAGCCCAACCCAGTATGGTTCAAGCCCGTGATGTTCGGCCTGATGATCATCGGCCTCTTCTGGATCATCACGTTCTACATCAGCGAAGGCCGCTTTCCTGTCCAGGCCTGGGAATCGTGGAACATCGTCGCCGGTTTCGGCATTGCCATCGTGGGCTTCCTGATGACCACCCGCTGGCGCTCCTGAAGCGTGCCTTCTGACGCTGCCGGTGTCCTGGTGGGTGAGGACGGCCTGGCCCGCCCGGCATGGGCGTCTGCGGACCCGCTTCTTAGGGACTACTACGACACCGAGTGGGGCCTGCCCGTCAAGGACGAACAGGGCCTCTACGAACGCATCTGCCTGGAGGGTTTCCAGGCCGGGCTTTCCTGGGCCACCATCCTGCGCAAGCGCCCCGCGTTCCGCTCAGCCTTCGCCGGCTTCAGTCCTGATGCCGTTGCGCTCTTTACAGACGCCGACGTTGAGCGGCTCATGCAGGATGCAGGCATCGTCCGGAACCGCCTGAAGATCCGTGCTGCCATCAACAACGCCCAGGCCACCCTGGCGCTGCGGCAGGACGGCGGCCTGGTGGACTTCGTATGGCGGTTCCAGCCCGCTGCCACCCCGCACCCTGCCGTCCACGCGGACATCCCCACCCAATCGGCTGAGTCCGTTGCGCTGTCCAAGGCCCTAAGGAGGAAGGGGTTCTCCTTCGTTGGCCCCACCACCATGTTCGCACTGATGGAAGCCATCGGAATGGTGGACACCCACCTGGTAGGCAGCCACCGGCGGGGGTCCTCCGGGGTCTGGCCCACCGCGGTCAGCTAGGGACGCGGTTTATCCCCAGCTGTTGGGAAACTTATCCACAATGGGGATAACCGGCCGAACCGGCGTTGCGCCCGCGTCCGTCGCCGTCCAGTAGGGCCCCACCGCTAATCCGGTACTGCGGATATGGTTATTAACAGTGTGGAATACCTGTGGATAATCCGCAGGACGGGCGGGCTGCCCCTGCCTTCGGACCCTACCGTTCACGCCGAACCGGGTGATGGCTGGTAATGGAGACGCGGTTGAATGCGTTCATTGTGATAGCCAGCCAGCTGACCACCGAAAACTCCTCCTCGGTGAGATGCTCCCGGGCATAGGCTTCCTCATGCTCCTGTTCGCTGTTGCCCGGAAGTTCCGTGATGCTTTCGGTCAATGCCAGGGCAGCACGTTCCTTTTCCGTGAAGAGTGCCGTGTCGCGCCATGCAGGCAGTACCGCCAGCCTCTGCAAGGTCTCGCCCGCCTCCAGAGCGTCCCGGACGTGGAGGTCCAGGCAGAAGGCGCAGCCGTTCAGCTGGGAAATCCGCACATTGAGCAGTTCCATGGTCCGGACGTCGATGCCGGCCTCCTGGGCAACCTCCTTGACCTTGAGCCCCAGCCCGTTCAATGCACGCCACAAAGCAGGGTGCTGCTTGTCAAGGAAGATGTGCTGGGTGGTGGCGGTCATGGACTCTCCTGTCGGCAAAAGTGCTCAGTCGCAAAGGTAGGCACCTGAAGCTTATCCACTTACCAACAGCGGGATACCCACAAGTTATCCACAAGTGTGGAAACTGGCGGAGAGCTCCCGGTGGTCAACAGCCCGCACGTTGCGATGCAGCGGCGGAAGGTGCAGCTAACTACACCACTGTTGTTTATTGACAGTGTGCATAACCATGTTGATACAGCACCCCGGCACCCCGAGGAACCCTGTCTTCCAAGCGCTTTTGGCGGGTTTATCCACAGAAGAGCTGTTTTTAGGTGGTTTGTCCACTTAAGCACATGCCTATCCCCAAGAGTTATCCACAGATGTGGAGAAAAACGGCCAGACTACAGCCTATTCCGTGTCACGCCGCGAAATCGGAGCACCTGAATCGGGAACTACAGGCATGTAAGTTACCAACAATGTGGATAAGTACTGTGGATAAAGCAAAAACCCCGGCGTCCTCTGGACGCCAGGGTTTCTGGACAGTTTCAGCTTGGTTGCCCCACGGCCGGAGCCTAGATGGAAATCCTCACCCAGCTCGCCGCTATCAACAAGGCGAGCACGGCCACCAGGCCAGCGCCCTGAACGAGACCCTGCCGGGGGCCGCGGGGAGTGTACGCGAGAACCGTCGCGCACAACGCCCCGGTGATCAGGCCACCCAGGTGCGCCTGCCAGGCAATCTGCGGAATCAGGAAACCGATAACCCCGTTGATCGCGATGAGGACCCACAGCTGCCGGGTGTCACCGCCGCGCTGGCGCTGGACCAGCAGCATCGCGCCGAAGAGGCCGAAGATGGCGCCGGAAGCCCCTACGACTCCCACCAGCCCCTGTCCAGGCACCAGAACCGGGTTCAGGAGCAGGTACCCAACGGAGCCACCTACGGCGGACAACAGGTACAGGGCCAGGAAGCGGACGCGGCCAAGGAGCGGCTCCAAGGCCTGGCCGAAGATCCACAGCGTATACATGTTCAACAGGATGTGCAGCAGTGAATCAGGAGAGTGCAGGAATGCCGCGGTCAGCATGCGCCACGGCTCGAACGCCCCGTACTGGGGGGTGGCGAAGACGTTGTTGTAGGCAAACTGTTCGTACACCGCCTGGCCCGGGATGAGCCACTGCAGCGCGTACACCACAACACACACGGCGATGATGCCGAACGTCACCACAGGCTTGCCGCTTGCTGCGGCGCCGCCATAGACCGTCCGCACCTCCGGCGTCGTACGCCTTGTTTCGTTGACGCAGTCAACGCATTGGAATCCGACGGCGGCCGCCCGCTGGCAGTCAGGGCAGGCGGGACGCCCGCATCGCTGGCAGCGCACATAGGAGGGCCGGTCCGGGTGCCGCGGGCAAACCGGAACCTGCGCGGACGGCTCAGCCGACGGAATTCCGTAACTCATGCTTCGGTGTTACAGCTGTTCGATGTCGATGCTGTTGATGGTGACGTCCTCCACGGGACGGTCACCCATGCCGGTGCGGACACCTTCAATTGCGTCAACAACCTTCTTGGATTCCTCGTCAGCCACTTCACCGAAGATGGTGTGCTTTCCCTGGAGCCAGTCCGTGGGGATAGTGGTGATGAAGAACTGGGAACCGTTGGTGCCCTTGCCCATGCGGATGCCCGCGTTGGCCATGGCCAGCTTGTAGGGCTGGTTGAAGCTCAGTTCCGGGTGGATTTCGTCGTCGAACTGGTAGCCTGGGCCGCCCACGCCGCGGCCCAGCGGATCGCCGGCCTGGATCATGAAGTCCTTGATGATGCGGTGGAAGATGGTCCCGTTGTACAGCGGGGTGCCGGTCTTGTCCTCGCCCGTCTCCGGGTGGGTCCACGCCTGCTCGCCGGTGGCAAGGCCTACGAAGTTCTTGACGGTCTTGGGCGCGTGGTTGCCGAAGAGGTTCACGGCGATGTCGCCGAGGCTCGTGTGGATGGTTGCTTTTGCAGTTGCGATGGCAGTCATAGCCCCCATTCTTCCACGGCCCATCCGGGCCGTTGCGGCTCCGGCGGCAGTTCCGCGCTGGGTGAAATCCGCCTAAAATCCGCAGTGGGAATAGCCGGTGAACACCAAGCCACGTAGGCTAACCACAGAACCGTCACCTAACCGGGAGGTAGTTGTGAAGAAGTCGGACCGTATTGCCCGTGACCTTGAGCTGCAAGTCGCCAGCGCCGTAGAGAATGCCAGGGACTGGGCAGCCCCCCGTGTGGAAGCAGCCGTTGACCGTCTCCAGCATGGCCTGGACACTGCATCGCCAAAGATCCAGGAAGGCCTGAAGTCCGCTGCCCACAACCTGGCGGATGGCGTGGCCACGGTGACCCCTCGCATCCAGGACGGCCTGGCGCAGCTCGCGCCCAAGATCAACGATGCCGTGGAAGGCGCCTCGCCCCGCCTGCATGAGGCCCTGGACAAGGCCACCCCGGTGATCCTCAACGCCCGTGACCGGGTGGTTGTTGAATACCTGCCGCGCCTTTCAGACCAGATCGGCCAGGCATCCCAGGTGGTGCACCGCACCCTGGAGAACACTCCCGCCCACGTTGACGCGGTGGCGCAGAAGCTGGGGGATGTGGGAATCATCCACGCCATCCAGGAGCAGGCCCAGGCCACCGGCACCCAGCTCAAGGCCGCGGCAACCGAGGCAGGCCGCACCGTCGGCATCCAGCTGGCACAGCCGGAGCCCCCCAAGAAGAAGCGCGGCTGGCTTGTCTTCGGTGTGATCGCCGCGGCCGTGGCCGCCGGTGTCGCTGCATGGAAGGCCTCCAAGCCGGTCGAGGACCCATGGAAGACCCCGTCCCCGGTGACCCCCACACCCGCGCCGGTCCCGGCCACCACCGTGAACGACGTCCAGGAAAAGGCAGCCGACGCCGCTGGAACGCCGGCATCGTCCGTTTCCTCCACGGCCGACTCCACGGCTGACAAGGCAGAGGACGCCGGCGAAAAAGCAAAGCACGTGGCTGAAGAAACTTCGGACAGCGCAACGACTCCGGCGACCGATGCCAAGACTGCCACCAGGAACATTGCGTCCAACATCAACAATGGGGACAAGGGCACTACCCAGTCCTGATAAGACGTCCGCTGTATAAACCGGCCAAGGCCGGAGAGCTCAGCCGGAAAGGGCTCCGCCGCAGGGCGGGGCCCTTTTTGCTGTCTTCCATGGTTTCGGCCGTCCGGGATCGGAAGCGGTTGGATGCTAGATTTGAACTGATGCCAGCCCACCAACCCTCTGGGGATGCCTTGAACGACGCAGCACACCTGCCCCGCGTATCCATTGTCATCCCGGCATACAACGAGGAGAGCGTCATCCGGCAGTGCCTCATTGCTGCCATCTATCAGTCCGTCCCCGCCCACGAGATCGTGGTGGTGGACAACCTGTCCAAGGACCGGACCGCTGACATCGTGCGCCAAATGCAGCTCGAATACCCGGAAAGCCCGCTGATCCTGTTAAGCCAGGATGAGGCGCAGGGCCTGATCCCCACACGGAACTTCGGGCTGGACAACGCCACAGGGGATGTCCTGGGCCGGATCGACGCCGATTCGGTAGTGGAGCCCGATTGGGTGGAGCAGGTGCAGAAGGCGTTCCTGGACCACTCCGTCCAGGCAGCCACGGGTCCAGTGGTCTACTACGACATGCCCATGCGCCGGTTCGGCCTCAAGGCCGACGACAAGATGCGCCAGCTCATGCTGAAACTGGCAAAACACCAGTACCACTTCCTGTTCGGCTCCAACATGGCCCTCCGGTCCTCCGCTTGGGAGGCCATCCGGGCCGAGACCTGCCGCGATGAAAAGGACGAGATGCATGAGGACATCGATCTGTCCCTGCACCTCGCCGAGCACGACCTGAAAATCCAGTACTGCCCGCAGATGGTCTCCGGTATGTCCGCGCGCAGGCTGGAGGATTCACCCCGGGACTACCGCTACTACGTCACCCGGTTCGACCGTACCTACAAGGCGCACAACGTCAAGAAGATGGCGCTGAAGGCTCCCATGGTGGTGTTCTTTTCGGTGTACTTCCCGGCCAAGCTCCTCCGCGCCATCCACACGGTCAACACGGCCCAACCTGTGCGCCGAGGCGGCCAGTAGTCCCTCGGGACAGCGCCTTCAGTCCGTTCCCAGCTCCGCAAGGGGCCGGCCCGACGGCGGTTCCTCCTGTCCGGTACCTTCCGGTCTTCCCCGGCGCCCGGACCTGCCCGACCTTTGGCCCAACACGACGATAGCCAGTCCGGCCAGGATCAGTCCCAGCCCGGCATAGGTTCCGGCCGGGAGCGTCTCCCCGAGGAAAATCCCGGCGAGCAGTGCGGCCCCCGGTATTTCCAGGAGAATGATCATGGAGACCAGGAGCGGGCTCATGGTGGCCAGGAGATGGTTGAACGCTGTGTGGCCCACTAGCTGTGCGCAGACGGTGATCGCCAGGATCCCCAGCCATCCCGCTGCTTCGAAGCCCGCCAGCGGTTGCCCGGCCAGCAGGGCCATGACGGCCACGAACGCTGCGCACATCCCGTAGCAGAGCGTGGTGTACGTGCCCGTCGTCATGCTTTGCCGGGCCTTCCCGCCCGCCAGCGTGTACAGGCCGGCCAGCGCACCGCCGGCCACCGCCAGGAGGTCGCCCAGCAGGGCCTGCGGGGAGGAACCCATGTCAAACCCGGTAATGGCAACAACACCGCCAAAGGCGACGCCCAGGCCTGCCAGCACCTGCCAGCGGTGGCGGGTTCCGCGGAAGAGCTGGAAGACGGCGATCCAGGCCGACTGCAGGCACACCAGCGCGGTTGCCGCCGCCACGGACGTCAGCTGCAGCGAGGTTATAAAGCAGGCAAAGTGGAATGCCAGGGCGCCGGCGGCCAGCAGGCACCAGCGAAACTCACGCCTGGTGATCCTGCCGAACTCGCGGGGCTCCCGGACCAGCGTGGGGGACGCCATCACGGCGGCGCCAATCGCGTTGCGCCAGAAGGCAATGGCGAGTGCACTGACCGTGGTGGCGCCCAGGGTGGCGGCAATCAGCGGACCGGATGATGCGACGCCCAGTACGCCGAGTGCTGCAAGAAAGAAGTTCACTGACCAACCCTAATGCGCAGCCCAGCCTGCTGCTGGAGAGCCTCCGGCGGACAAAGCAAAAGTCCCGGCCGGCGTTTCCGCTGACCGGGACTTCCTTATGGTGGAGGCACGGGGACTCGAACCCCGAACCCCCTGCTTGCAAAGCAGGTGCGCTACCAATTGCGCCATGCCCCCATAAGAAGCAACCCGTCAATCATACCCTAGAACCTGGAAGCCTCTGACCAGCTCCAGTCCGGGCGCCGGGGCTAGTCTACCGAGTCGGTCGACTTGCTCCAGACATCTTTCCGGGCTTCGGATTCCTGTGCTTTCCGGTAGAGCAGGACGCCTGCGATCGCCGCTGCCAATACAAGCAACTTCTTCACATGCTCCCCGTTCCGGTCCGGCTGCGGGTTACGCGAACCAGACCTACTCGAACCTGCACAGGTTCCGTGGGCGTACCAGGACTTGAACCTGGGACCTCTTCGTTATCAGCGAAGCGCTCTAACCGCCTGAGCTATACGCCCCGATGCCTCATCGGGCCGAGACATGACTTTACAGCACATCCCGGCCCGATCTCAAATCGGACCTTTTCGCCGGTATGTGGCCGGCGAAAGCGGGGACCTAGTCGTCCGTGAGGGTAACGCCAATGCCGCCCACCAGGGTGGCAGAGATGTTGTAGAGCACGGCGGAGAGCATGGAGAGAGCGGTCAGCAGGACCACGTTCACCACCGCGATGATGGTGGCGAAGGATGCCACCTGTCCCAGGGAAGCAACCTTCTTCAACTCAAAGCCGCCGCCCTCGGTGCCAGCCAGGGTACCCAACAGGCTGTCCACCTGGTCGAAAATGCCCGTGAGGTCAAGAACGGTCCACAGGACAATGGCGGCCACCACCGTGACAATTCCCAGTGCCACGGACAGCAGGAATGCCATCTTGAGGACGGACCACGGGTCCACCTTGCTGATCAGCAGCCGTGCACGCCGGACCTTGGCTTTCGGAGCAGGCTTGACCAGGCCGGGGGTGCCTTGCCCGGGAGAGCCCGACGGCGGACGCTGGCCGGGTGCCGGGCGCTGGCCGGGCTGTCCCATGGGACGCTGGCCCGGCTGTCCTGCCGGCCGGTCGCCCTGGGCCGGGCGCTGGCCGGGAACCGCGGGGCGCTGCCCCGGGGCACCGGCAGCTGCGGCAGGGCGCTGCTGCGGACGAACGGGGGCGTTTACCCGCGGAGCGGCTGAGGGCCGGCTGCCGTCGGGAACGGTACTGTTCGACTTGGGAAATGAGTCGGGATTACTCACTCGTTACCTCCGTGTAGTCTTCGTTCGGCTCAGCGTTGCCCGAGGCGTCCTCTGACTCAACGGCCGGTGGTTCTTCTGCCAATGCTGGGCTGGCTGATTCCTCGAGGGATCCGCCGTCTTCAGCCAACGTTACGTCATCCTCCGGCGATTCCTCGCCCTCGAGGCCGCGTTCGCTGTTGCGTGCCACCTCGATAATCCGGTCGTTTTTGTCCGGCTTGGCGAAGATCACGCCCATGGTGTCCCGTCCCTTGGCGGGGACTCCGGCAACGGAGGAGCGGACCACTTTGCCGCCCTCCATGACCACCAGCACCTCGTCCTCTTCCTGGACGATCAGCGCGCCCACCAGGTCGCCGCGTTCTTCCGCGAGCTTGGCTACCTTGATGCCCAGCCCGCCGCGTCCCTGGAGCCGGTATTCTTCAACCGCAGTGCGCTTGGCGTACCCGCCCTCGGTCACGATGAAGACGTAGGAGCCATCGGTCACCACATTGGCGGCGAGCAGTTCGTCCTCCTCACGGAACTTCATGCCGGTGACACCGGACGTTGCCCGGCCCATGGGCCGGAGGGCATCCTCGGTGGCGGTGAAGCGGATGGACTGGCCCTTGCGGGAGACCAGCAGCAGGTCGTCGGTTTCCGACACCAGCTGCGCGGACACCAGCTCGTCGCCGTCGCGCAGGTTGATGGCAATCACGCCGGCGGACCGGTTGGTGTCGTAGTCCTCGAGCCGGGTCTTCTTCACCAGGCCGCGCTTTGTGGCCAGGACCAGGTAGGGAGCCTGCTGGTAGTCCTTCAAGTCCAGGACCTGGGCGATGTGTTCGTCCGGCTGGAACGCCATCAGGTTGGCCACGTGCTGGCCCTTGGCGTCGCGGCCCGCTTCCATCAGCTCATAGGCCTTGGCCCGGTACACGCGGCCCAGGTTGGTGAAGAACAGCAGCCAGTGGTGGGTGGTGGTAACGAAGAAGTGCTCCACGACGTCGTCCCCACGGAGTTGGGCACCCTTGATGCCCTTGCCGCCGCGCTGCTGCGAACGGTAGTTGTCGCTGCGGGTGCGCTTGACGTAGCCGCCGCGGGTAATGGTGACCACCATTTCCTCTTCGGGAATGAGGTCCTCCATGGACATGTCGCCGTCGAACCCCATGAGGATCCGGGTGCGGCGGTCATCTCCATGCTTGTCCACGATCTCGCCGAGCTCGGTGCTGATGATCTCGCGCTGGCGCTGCTCCGAGCCAAGGATCTGGTTGTACTCGGCGATCAGCGCTTCAAGTTCGGCGTGCCGGTCCTGGATTTTTTGGCGCTCCAGGGCGGCGAGGCGGCGCAGCTGCATATCCAGGATCGCCCTGGCCTGCAGTTCGTCGATGTCCAGCAGTTCCATCAGGCCGTCGCGTGCCGCTTCGGTGGTGTTGGAAGCACGGATGAGGGCGATGACCTCGTCCAGCATGTCCAGTGCCTTCAGCAGCGCCCGCAGGATGTGGGCTTCTTCCTCCGCCTTGCGCAGCCGGTACCGGGTGCGGCGGGCGATGACGTCCATCTGGTGCGTCACCCAGTGCCGGATGAACGCGTCCAGGCTCAGGGTGCGGGGCACGCCGTCAACAATGGCCAGCATGTTGGCGGAGAAGTTGCTCTGCAGTTCGGTGTGCTTGTAGAGGTTGTTCAGCACCACCTTGGCCACGGCATCGCGCTTGAGGACAATGACCAGCCGCTGTCCGGTGCGGCCGGAGGTTTCATCACGGAGGTCCGCGATGCCCTGGATCTTGCCGTCCTTGACCAGCTCGGCGATCTTGATGGCCAGGTTGTCCGGGTTTGCCTGATAGGGCAGCTCGGTGACCACCAGGCAGGTGCGTCCCTGCAGCTCTTCCACGTTCACCACGGCACGCATCGTGACGGAGCCGCGGCCGGTCCGGTAGGCATCCTCGATGCCCTTGTGGCCCAGGATGGTGGCGCCGGTGGGGAAATCCGGACCCTTGACCCGCAACAGGAGTTCTTCCAGCAGTTCCTCGCGGCTGGCGCCGGGGTTGGCCAGGTACCACTGCACGCCGTCCGCTACTTCGCGGAGGTTGTGCGGCGGAATGTTGGTGGCCATGCCGACGGCGATGCCGGAGGATCCGTTCACCAGCAGGTTGGGGAACCTGGCAGGCAGGATGGTGGGTTCCTGGTTCTTGCCGTCGTAGTTGTCCTGGAAGTCGACGGTTTCCTCGTCGATGTCCCGGACCATTTCCATGGCAAGCGGGGCCATTTTCGTTTCGGTGTACCGGGGTGCGGCAGCGCCGTCGTTGCCCGGGGAGCCGAAGTTGCCCTGGCCGAGGGCCAGCGGGTAGCGCATGGTCCAGTCCTGGATCAGGCGGACCAAAGCGTCGTAGATGGCCGTATCGCCGTGGGGGTGGTACTGGCCCATGACCTCGCCCACCACACGGGCACACTTGTTGAAGGAACGGTCCGGCCGGTAGCCGCCGTCGAACATTGCGTAAAGGACCCGGCGGTGGACCGGCTTCAGGCCGTCCCGCACGTCGGGGAGGGCACGGCCCACGATGACAGCCATGGCGTAGTCCAGGTAGGACCGCTGCATTTCTGTCTGGAGGTCCACCTGCTCCACGCGGTCGATCAGCACGTCGCCTTCAAGAACGGTGTCCGGAGTACCGGCGTCGGGGGCCGGGTTCTCGGGTGTTTCGTCGCTCATTTATAATTTCCGTTTCAGGTATATGTCAGTGTTCGAATATTAGGAAAATGTGCTTCCTAGATATCGAGGAACCTGACGTCCTTGGCGTTCTGCTGAATGAAGTTACGGCGCGATTCAACGTCCTCGCCCATCAGGACCGAGAAGATCTGGTCCGCCGCGAGGGCGTCGTCCATGGTGACCTGGAGCAGCGTGCGGTGGTCCGGATCCATGGTGGTATCCCATAGTTCGGTGTAATCCATTTCGCCGAGGCCCTTGTAGCGCTGGATGCCGTTGTCCTTGGGAATCCGGCGTCCCGCGGCCTGGCCTGCCACGAGTTTCGCGTCGCGTTCGCGGTCGCTGTAGACGTAATCGTGGGCTGCGTTGGACCATTTGATGCGGTACAGCGGCGGCTGGGCCAGGTAGACGTAGCCGTGCTCAATGAGGGGGCGCATGTACCGGAACAGCAGGGTCATCAGCAGGGTTGTGATGTGCTGGCCGTCCACGTCGGCGTCCGCCATCAGGACGATCTTGTGGTACCGCAGCTTGGAGAGGTCGAAGTCCTCGCCAATGCCGGTTCCGAAGGCCGTGATCATGGACTGGACTTCGGCATTGCCCAGCGCCTTGTCCAGGCGCGCCCGCTCCACGTTCAGGATCTTTCCGCGGAGGGGCAGGATGGCCTGGGTCTCCGGATTGCGTCCGCGCTTGGCGGAGCCGCCGGCGGAGTCGCCCTCCACGATGTAGACCTCGCACTTCTCCGGATTCTTCGAGGAGCAGTCGGAGAGTTTGCCCGGCATGCCAAAGGATTCCAGCGGGCTCTTCCGGCGGGCATTGTCCCGGGCCTTGCGGGCGGCCATCCGGGCCTGCGCTGCGGAGATCGCCTTCCGGATGACGTCCCGGGCGGGGCCGGGGTTGCGTTCCAGCCAGTCACCCAAACCGTCGGTGACCACGCGCTGGACGAAGCCCTTGACCTCGGAGTTGCCCAGCTTGGTCTTGGTCTGGCCCTCGAACTGGGGCTCGGCAAGCTTGACGGAGATGACGGCGGTGAGGCCCTCGCGGATGTCGTCGCCGGTCAGGTTGTCGTCTTTTTCCTTGATGATTCCCTTTTCGCGCGCGTAGCGGTTGATCAGGGAGGTCATGGCAGCACGGAAGCCCTCTTCGTGGGTTCCGCCCTCATGGGTGTTGATGGTGTTGGCGTACGTGTGCACGCTCTCGGAGTAGGCGTTGGTCCACTGCATCGCCATTTCGAGGGCTATCTTGCGTTCCGTGTCCTCGGTTTCGAAGGCGATGACGTCCTCGTGGACCACATCCACCTTCTTGCCGGAGTTCAGGTGCTTGACGTAGTCCAGCAGGCCTTCGTCGTACTGGTACACCACGGTGCGGTGTTCTGCGGTGACTTCGCCCTCGGTGGCGACGGCGTCAAGGTCCAGGTCGGCATCGGCATCCGGCTCGGCAGCGGTGCGCTCATCCGTCAGCGTGATGCGAAGCCCCTTGTTAAGGAAGGCCATCTGCTGGAACCGGGCGCGCAGCGTCTCAAAGTCGAATTCGGTGGTTTCGAAGATGGCAGGATCCGGATAGAAGGTCTGGGTGGTACCCGTAAGGTCGGTTTCCTCACCCTTGACCAAGCTGCCCTGGGGCTTGCCGCCGTCCGCGAAGGACATCCGCCAGACATGGCCCTGGCGGCGCACTTCAGTATCAACGCGGCTGGAAAGTGCGTTGACCACGGAGATGCCGACACCGTGGAGGCCGCCGGAAACCGCATAACCGCCGCCGCCGAACTTGCCGCCCGCGTGCAGTATGGTCATGACCACTTCAACCGTGGGCTTGTGCTCGGTGGGGTGCATGTCCACGGGAATGCCGCGGCCGTCGTCCACAACCTTCACGCCGCCGTCGGCCTGCAGGACAACCTCGATGTGGGTGCAGTAGCCGGCAAGGGCCTCATCCACCGAGTTATCAACAACTTCGTAGACGAGGTGGTGGAGGCCGCGGGGTCCTGTCGAACCGATGTACATGCCCGGGCGCTTGCGTACCGCTTCCAGGCCTTCAAGGACAGTGATGTCGCTGGCACCGTATTCACGCGGCGTCGCCGATGGGGCCGGGGTATCAGGCGTTCGGGCATCCTCGACTGCGGGTTCAGCTGCCAGAATATCTGTATTGTCGTTAGCCACAGGCGCTGTCGACTCCTCTGTTCTCGATGATGGCCGGCCGAATCCCCTCCTGGACCCAGGAAAGTCATCCGCCAACAGGCACAAACTTATAGCGCCGGTGGCCTGCTGACGGTGGGGATCCGCGCTCCGCGTGCTGTGGGCGCGCGGAAAACGGACTCAGTCAACGTTTCACCCGCGCCCAGTTATCTACAACGATTCTACCGCGCGGCGGCCCATTTCCCCGCATTCCAGGGCCGTCGGCGGACAGTGGTGTGCCCGTGCGAGGGCGTTGACCGCGCCTTGGGCGAGCTGGAAGTGCCGCCTCCGGGTGCCTATACGCCCTCCATCCCCTACAGCGCTCTACACGCCGTTGGGCGGATTATCAAGAGTCCGGCCCCCGGCACTACCCGTACGTGTCCCGGGGGCCGCGGCCGTTTACCGAGCGCCCGCCCTTGCGCCAGCTCGGCGCCGCAGGGCCAAGCACCTGGATGCTGGTGACAACTCCGTCGCCCAGCTCCACCCGGAACTTCTCGAGGAGGCTGGTACTGAGGAGCCGCAGCTGGGTGGCCCAGGCAGTTGAGTCACAGCGGACGTGCAGGGTGGTATCGGTGAAGCTTTCCGGGGTGCAGTGGGCCGAGATCTCAGGGCCAACCAGGGTTGCCCACTCGGCCATCACGGACCCCACCGCCACCGGGGAGGTCCAGCCGCGTTCCGCCACCAGGCGTCCCACCACCTTGCCCAGGCCAAGGGGGTCGCGGCCGGTGCCATGGAACTGGCTGAAGCCGCGGGTGTCGCGGGTGCCTTTTTTGGCCTTTGAGGTGCCCGGGCGGTGGGCTGCCCTGCGGATTTCGCCGCGCGCCGCGGCGGCCTCCCGCATCCGGTTCAGGGCAACCTGCGGGGCGTCGATGTTGTCGGGGTCGCGGCCGGGCTGCAGCCCGCCGCCTTTCTCATTGTCCCTGCTCATCAATTCCTCCCGGGATGACCTTCACCCGCCGTCCGGACAGCTCTTCCGGGATGTCGGCGTCGACGGCGGCGGTCACCAGGACCTGCTCAGCGCCGGAGACTATTGCGGCCAGTTTACGCCGCCGCTGGACGTCCAGCTCGGCAAAAACGTCGTCGAGGATCAGGATGGGAGCGGAACCTCCGGTACGGGCGTCGTCCAGCATTACGTAATAGGAGGCGAGGCGCAGGGAGAGGCACATGGACCAGGTTTCGCCATGGGAGGCATAGCCCTTGGCGGGCGCCTGGCCCAGGATCAGTTCCAGTTCGTCGCGGTGCGGTCCAACGAGCGAAATGCCCCGTTCGAGTTCCTTCCGGCGTGATTCGGCGAAGGCTCGGACGTACCGCTCCGCCAACTGGTCCACCGAGAACTGGCGCAGGTCTTCCACGTCCGCCGAAGTACCTCCGCCCGCGGTGCCGGCCGCGGAAGGCAGCGCGGCGCCGTCGTCGTCCATCTGGTTCTGGAGGGTGGAGCGATAGACGGCGTCTGCCGGTTTAGACGCGTCGGTCAGGTCCGCATAGGCACGCGCCAGGTGCGGGCGGAGCCGCTCCACCAGCTCGAGCCTGGCGTGGAGCAGTTCAGCGCCCGCCTTCGCCATGTGCTGGTCCCACACATCAAGGGTTGCCTCATGGGCGGAGGTGAACTTACCCGCCCGGGCGGACTTCAGCAGGGCATTGCGCTGCTTCAGCACGCGGTCATAGTCGCTGCGCGTTGCGGCATGGTGCGGGATGAGGCTGGCGAGCAGCTCGTCCAGGAAGCGGCGCCGGTTCGAGGGATCCCCCTTGACCAGGGCCAGGTCTTCGGGAGCGAAGAGGACGGTCTGGCAGATGCCCAGCAGGTCGCGCGCGCGTACCGGATTGCTGCGGTTGATCCGGCCGCGGTTTGCCCGGCCGGCGTTGATCTCAAGTTCCAGGACCGTGGTCTGCCCGCCCCGGACCAGGCGTGCCCGCACCAAAGCCCGGTCCGTTCCAAACCGCAGGAGGGGTGCATCCGAGCTGACGCGGTGGGAGCTGAGGGTGGCCAGGTAGCCGATGGCCTCCATCAGGTTGGTCTTGCCGATGCCGTTGTATCCAACCAGGACGGTGACTCCCGGACCCAGGGCAAGGTCAACCTGGGCGTAGCTGCGGAAGTCGGTCAGGGAGAGGTGTTCGAGGTACACGCGGTTTTCGGCAATTCTGGGAACCTGGACGGTTCCCGGGTGGATGCTACTTGGCGGGACGGGTGGCGTGTCCGCCGAACTGGTGGCGCAGTGCGGACACCATCTTCATGGCCGGGGAGCTGTCCTCGCGCGATTCGAAGCGGGCGAACAGTGCCGCCGTGATGGCCGGGGCGGGAATTGCGTTGGCGATGGCCTCTTCCACGGTCCACCTGCCCTCGCCCGAATCCTCGACGTAGTCGTCGATGTTCTGCAGCCCCGGGTCCTCATCCAGTGCCTTGACCAGCAGGTCCAGCAGCCAGGACCGGACCACCGTGCCTTTTTGCCAGGCGCGGAACGTGCCGGGAAGGTCGCTGATGATGTCCTTGGAAGCCAGCAGCTGGTAGCCCTCGGCGTACGCCTGCATCAGGCCGTATTCGATCCCGTTGTGGACCATCTTGGCGTAGTGGCCTGCGCCGATACCGCCGACGTGGACAAAGCTGTCCTCGCGTTCGCCCTCCGGGCGCAGGGCATCAAACACCGGAAGTGCGCGTTCAATGTCCGCAGCATCGCCGCCAGCCATCAGGCCGTAGCCGTTCTGCAGGCCCCAGACTCCGCCGGACACGCCGCAGTCCGCGAAACGGATTCCCTTGGCAGCGAGGAGTTCGCCGTGTTTCTGGTCTTCGGTGAAGCGCGAGTTTCCACCGTCGATCACCAGGTCGCCCTCGGTGAGCTTGTCGCCCAGTTCTTTGATGACGGCGTCCGTGATCTCGCCGGCGGGAACCATCACCCAGATCAGCCGCGGCACCGGGACTGCGGCAAGGAGCTCATCGAGGGTTGCGACGTCCGTGACATCGGGGTTCCGGTCGAAGCCCGTGACCTCCACGCCGCCCTTGCGCAGGCGTTCGCGCATATTGAATCCCATTTTGCCAAGGCCGACCAGTCCAATGTGCATTGTGGAACTTCCTTCTGCGCTAGGGTGCGGGAACAATCGTGAGCTGCCAAACTAGGTAGCAGTAAGTGTCGTTTTGGACGTCCACAACGACACTTGGCGCTACTTAGTTGGGGAGGCGGACGGGCATCACCAGGTAGCGGTAGTCATCCTGGTCCTCGCCGTCGGCGTCCGCCTGGGCTGTGATCATGGCCGGCTTGGGCGCAGTGGTGAACGAGAACCGGACAAACTTGGTTTCGATCACGCTGAGGCCCTCCACCAGGTAGTGGGGGTTGAAGGCCACCGTGATGTCATCACCGGACAGCTGGGCCTCGAGTTCCTCGGAAGCCTGGGCGTCCTCTCCCGTACCGGCGTCCAGGTTCAGGAGCCCCTGGGTGAAGGCGAGCCGGACCGGGGTGTTGCGTTCAGCCACAAGGGAGACGCGGCGCACGGCTTCAACAAGCTCCTGGGTCTGCACCGTGGCGTGGATGGGAGTCGAGTCCGGGAACAGCGAGCGGATCTTGGGGTAATCGCCGTCCACCAGCAGCGAGGTGGTGGTCCGCCCGCCGCTTTCGAAACCGATCAGCCTGCTGTCGTCGTCCGCGAGGGCCAGGTTGATGTCGCCGCTGTTGCCGAGGGTCTTTGCGACTTCGTTCAGGGTTTTCGCCTTGACCAGGGCACTGGTCGAGATACCGGGGGTGACCGGCTTCCACGGCACTTCGCGCATCGCTAGGCGGTAGCGGTCAGTGGCGAGCAGCGTGATGAGGTCGTCCTCGATCTCCATCCGCACGCCCGTGAGGATGGGCAGGGTGTCATCCTTGCTGGCAGCGATGATCACCTGTGACACCGCCTGGGCGAAGGCATCACCGGGGACCGTTCCGCTGATGGCCGGGAGCGCGGGAAGAGGCGGGTACTCGGCCTCGGGCATCGTGGCCAGGTGGAAGCTGCTTCGGCGGCAGGTCAGGGTGACTTTGTTGCCATCCGTTTCGACGTCCACCGGTGCCGAGGGGAGGCTGCGGCAGATGTCCGCCAGGAGGCGGCCGGACACCAGGATGGTGCCTTCGTCGCGGATGTCAGCGCCAATCTCCAGCCGGGCCGACGTCTCGTAGTCGAAGCTGGAGAGGCTCACAGTGCCGGCTTCGGCTTTCAACAGCAGGCCGGAGAGGACGGGTACGGGCGGCCGCGGAGACAACGACCGGGCTGTCCATGTGACGGCTTCTGCCAGGACGTCCCGATCGACTCTGAACTTCACGGAAGGGTGCCGCCTTTCATTGCTGCTGCTTCTAGGTTCCTGGAACCACGCGCTGGAAGTTCCACAAAGTGTGGTGCCCCCGTTCCTGAACCTGCATGGTCCGTGCTGAGGGAACCACAAGAAAAACCCAAGGATGGGAGCGCTGCTGACAGCTTAGCCGGAAGATCCGGGATTAACCCATCCCCTGGTGGTCCCGGTGTTTGAGGGCCGTCCGGCCCGGACCGGGGTGGCTGTGCGGAACGGTCTTGTTGTTTGAGGGATTTCAATTTTTTGGGATTAGTAGTGTTAATAACTGCTGTGGAAACTGTGGATAACTCTCCCTCACCGCGCAGTTCGGCGGTTAAGCCCTGTTCATGGACTGTGGGTGGAGCAGGTTTTAAACAGGGTGTGGATGGGGACAACATTTTTCGCGATTTTCGGAATCCACAGGCGCCTTAAGGGTTTTAAGCCCATTAACCGCGGTTGTCCCCTTAACTATCCACAGGCTTATCCACATGCACCTGTTAATAAGGTATAGGTGCGCCGGCTAGGAGTCTCGCTGCTGCTGCTTGATCCGGTTGGTCAATTCCGTCACCTGGTTGTAGATCACACGCCGCTCGGCCATCAGCTCGCGGATCTTCCTGTCAGCGTGGATCACGGTGGTGTGGTCGCGGCCGCCGAGTTCCTGGCCGATCTTCGGCAGCGACATGTCCGTGAGTTCGCGGCAGAGGTACATGGCAATCTGGCGTGCGGTCACCAGAGTCCTGGTCCGCGACTTGCTGCACAGCTCTTCCATGCTCAGCTTGAAGTACTCCGCGGTCTGCTGGAGGATCTGGCTGGACGTGATCTCCTGGGCGCCGTCGTCGGTAATGAGGTCCTTGAGGACCATTTCCGCGAGTGCCACATCCACGGGCTGGCGGTTGAGGCTTGCAAAGGCAGTGACCCGGATCAGGGCGCCTTCAAGTTCACGGATGTTGCTGGAGATCTTGGATGCGATGTATTCCAGCGCGTCATCGGGAGCGGACAGGCCTTCACTCAGGGCCTTCTTGCGGAGGATGGCGATGCGGGTTTCGAGTTCCGGCGGCTGGATGTCCGTGAGCAGGCCCCACTCGAAGCGGGACTTCATCCGGTCCTCGAACCCTGCCAGCAACTTGGGCGGCTGGTCCGAGGTGATGACCACCTGCTTGTTGTTGTTATGCAGGGAATTGAACGTGTGGAAGAACTCCTCCAGCGTCCGGTCCTTGCCCGCGAGGAACTGGATGTCATCGATGAGCAGTACGTCCACGTTGCGGTACGTGGTCTTGAAGCTGGCGCCTTCATCGTCACGGATGGAGTTGATGAAGTCGTTGGTGAACTCTTCCGAGTTGACGTAGCGGACCCGGATGCCGCTGTAGAGCCGCCGGGCGTAGTGGCCGATGGCGTGCAAAAGGTGCGTCTTGCCCAGGCCGGAGTCACCGTAGATGAACAGCGGGTTGTAGGCCTTTGCGGGTGCTTCGGCGACGGCGACGGCGGCAGCATGGGCAAAGCGGTTGGAGGAACCAATGACGAAGGTGTCGAAGACGTACTTCGGGTTCAGGCGGCCGAACTCATGGGAGGTGCTGGGCAGCATGGGCTGCGGCTTCTGCTCGATGAGCTGGTCCGGGGAGAAGGAAGGCTCGACGACGACGGGTTCGGGTTCCTTGTGGATGGGCACTAGGTCCGTATCCACGTCGATGGCGCACCGGATGTCCTCGGAGAAAACGTTGTGCAGAGCGTCGTCCAGGGCGTCCTTGACCTGGGTCTGGAGCACTTCGCGGGTGAGCTCGTTGGGAACGGCCACCAGGAGGGTGGACCCGATCAGGCCCTGGGCCTGGGCAAGGATGACAAAGCCACGCTGCCGAGGTGAAACACGGTGGTCCTGTTCCAGGAGGCTGACAACGCGCCGCCAGGAACTTCCGACAGTATTGGCGTGGTTGGCTTCGTCTACTGTCATCAATCGGTTCCCTCAAAACTTGCTTTGCCTGCATTGCCTGCAGCCGCGAGTCTCGAACCAGGATGGGTTCAGCTTCATCCACAGGGTTATGCACAGCACGTGGATAATCGGCTACTGGGCCACTCTAGGGGATGAAAAGCCTAGAAGATAGCTGGCAAGAAGCTTGTGGATAATTACACCGATGTCGTTTCCAAAACGGCCCTGTGAGCCACTTCATCCACAGGCCGGGAGGGCAGGTTAGGCACAGCTGGGGATAGCCGGCGAGGGGTGCTCCGGTTTGACTCAGGGCCTCGGATTGCCCTAACGTTGTGAAGTCCTTTGTGTCCGCTTTTTGGCCCCATCTGAATCTCTCAGGCGCAGTGCGCTTGAGCAGCCGGGGGAAGCGTGCATATACAAAACTTAGCGTCGGCCAGTTCTTCCCCATACTGATCGGGTGGGCGCACCTTTGATCCACTGGAGTAACTAACGTGAGCAAGCGGACTTTTCAGCCGAATAACCGCCGTCGAGCCAAGAAGCACGGCTTCCGCCTTCGTATGCGTACCCGTGCCGGCCGCGCCATCCTGGCAGCCCGTCGTGGCAAGGGCCGTACCGAGCTGTCGGCGTAAATAACTGACTTGTCGGTAGACATTTCTTTGCGAGTTTAAAGGTGCTGGCCACCCGTAACCGTTTGAGGACTGCGACCGATTTTTCAACAACTGTACGTTCCGGTGTCCGCAATGGACGCCGGAACGTAGTGTTATATACGGCAGCTATCGCTGCCGACGAACCCAGCCGGATCGGGTTCATCGTTTCCAAGAGTGTAGGGAACGCTGTGGTCAGGAACCTCGTTAAGAGGAGACTGAGGGAAGCCGGTGCTGCCTCGCTGCGCGAGTACGGCACCGGGTTCGCCATAGTGGTCCGGGCGCTTCCTGCGTCCGCAACTGCCAGCTGGGACCAGCTGCTGTCGGATTACAATGCCGCATTGGAATCAACGATGACCCGGCTGGCCGGCCGCCCTGCAAGGGCTGCCGCCAACAGTTCGGCCGGTACTACACAGGAGGGGACATTGCGTGCGTAACGCCACCGCCGTCGTCGTTACCTGTCTCCGACGTAGTGCTGCAGCAGTTGCGCTGTTCCTCTGGAACCTGCCCCGCAACATCCTCATTCTTCTGTTGAAGGCCTACCGCAAGGTGATTTCGCCCTTGTATGGGCAGGTCTGCCGCTTCTTTCCTTCGTGCTCGGCCTATGCCCTCGAAGCGATCACGGTGCACGGCGCCGTTAGGGGAAGCTGGCTCGCAGCCCGGCGCCTGGCGCGCTGCCATCCCTGGAACGCCGGCGGTGTGGACCACGTCCCCGCCGGCCACCGCCACTGGCCTGAAAACCAGACCCCCACAATTGTTGTACTGAACAACCCGGACAAGTACCTGGCTGCGCAGTCTGATGGAGAAGGCCGCTCTGCGGCCTGACGAATAGGGATATCGTATGGACTTCTTTGAAACAATCATGTTTCCGTTCAAGTGGCTTGTTTCCATCATCATGGTGGGCTTCCACGAGGGCCTGAGCAGCATCGGCATGCCGGAGGCTTCCGGCTGGACGTGGACCCTGTCCATCATCGGGCTGGTGCTGGTGATCCGTGCCGCCCTGATTCCCGTGTTCGTCAAGCAGATCAAGGCCCAGCGCGGCATGCAGCTGCTGCAGCCTGACTTGAAGAAGCTCCAGGACAAGTACAAGGGCAAGACCGACCAGCTGTCCCGCCAGGCCATGGCGCAGGAACAGATGGCCATGTACAAGAAGCACGGCACCAACCCGTTCTCCGCGTGCCTGCCCATGCTGATCCAGATGCCGTTCTTCTTCGCGCTGTTCACCGTGCTGTCCGGCATCAGCACCGCCCGTGACAAGGGCCTCGGTATCGGGGCCATGAGCCACGACCAGGTAGTCCAGTTTGACGAATCCACCATTTTCGGGGCCACGCTGTCCGCTTCACTCCTGCACGGTGGCGAGGGCAACCTCACTTCAGTGTGGATCCTCTCCATCCTGATGATCCTGGCCATGACGGCCTCGCAGTTCATCACACAGAAGCAGATCATGGCCAAGAACATGTCCGAAGAGGCCATGGCAAGCCCGTTCATGCGGCAGCAGAAAATGATGCTCTACATCCTGCCCATCGTCTTCGGCGTGGGCGGCATCAACTTCCCCATTGGTGTCCTCATCTACTGGACCACCACCAACCTCTGGACCATGGCCCAGCAGTTCTTCGTCATTCGCCGCATGCCGACGCCGGGGTCCCCCGCCGCCAAGGCCCTCGCCGAGCGCCGTGCCGCCAAGGGCCTTCCGGCCTTGCCTATCCTGGGCGGTAAGAAGGACGACGCCGCTGCCGAAGCCGCTGCCGCCGCGGCCGTGGCGCAGGCCAAGGGCCAGCGCATCCAGCCACAACGAAAGAACAGGAAGAAGAAGTAATGTCTGCCGAGAGCACCGAACACGCCCTTTCCGAGGACATCATCGACGAGCAGGATGAGTCCGCGAATGGTGAATCCTTGGGGGCTGACGTACCCAAGGGATCCACGGCCAGCCGCCTGGAGGAAGAGGGGGATGTGGCAGCAGACTACTTGGAGGAGCTGCTGGACATTGCCGACATCGATGGCGATATCGACATTGAGGTACGCAACGGACGGACCTACATCTCTATCGTGACCGAGGAAGAGTCCGATGCCCTGGACAGCCTGGTGGGTGAGGACGGTGAAGTCCTCGAGGCCCTTCAGGAGCTCACCAGGCTCTCGGTTCTCTCCGCGACGGAGAACCGGTCGAGGCTGGTCCTGGACATCAATGGCTACCGCCAGGAGCGGACCGGCCACCTGCAGAAGATTGCGGAAGACGCGGCAGCTTCAGTGAAGGAGACCGGCAAGCCTGTGGCCCTGGAACCGATGAGCGCCTATGAGCGCAAGATTGTCCACGACGCCGTCGCTGACCTGGGACTGGTCAGCGAGTCCGAGGGCGAAGGCGCCGGACGCCACATTGTTGTGTCCGCAGACTAGAGAATTGCTGATCCGCTAATCATGGTTGACATCACGGCAGCTGAACTCGTGGCCGCTGAGAAGATATTCGGCGACCGGCTGGACCTGGCCAAGCGCTATGTGGAACACCTGGCTACCTCCGGAACGGAGCGCGGCCTTATTGGGCCGCGTGAGATTCCGCGGCTGTGGAGCCGGCATGTCCTTAACTGCGCTGTCATTGAAAGCGAAATCCCTGAGGGCAGCCACGTGGCCGACGTCGGAAGTGGTGCGGGCCTGCCGGGCCTGTGCCTCGCCATTGCGCGTCCGGACCTGGAACTGACCTTGATCGAGCCGCTGGAGCGCAGGGTCATCTGGCTCCAGGAAGTGGTTGACGACCTTGGCCTGGACAATGTCACGGTAATGCGGACCCGGGCCGAATTGGCAGTGGGACACGTGGAGGCTGATGTGGTGACGGCGAGGGCAGTATCTGCCCTCAGCAACCTTGCCGGCCTCACGATTCCGCTTCTCGCCGGCAAAGGCGAAGTGGTGGCCATCAAGGGGCGCAGCGCGGGCGAGGAAATCGAAAAGGCCGCCAAGACCATCCGTAAACTGGGTGGCGTTGAAACGTCGGTTCTGACGGTGGGAGAGAGCCTGCTGGAAGAACCCACTACCGTGGTGCGCATCGTTGTAAACAAGTCCCAAAAGAAAGCCTAGTTCAGGCCCGGTGACCAGACTCTGCCGGGTCCAGCGGTTAGGCTAGACAACGGCAGCAAATTTGGCCGAACGAGAGTGAGTGTGCCCCAGTGACCAGTAGCGAAGCCTCCACGCAACGGATACCGCCGTTCGTGACTTTGGGGTCAGCACGTTCCGTCGCTGGTCCAATGGGTGCCCCGGCCAGGGGCGGAATTCACCCCGAAAGGGTTTCGAACGGCACCAACGCCATGGCCGTTTCACGTGAAACAACCGTTGCCGGTAGAACCAACATCATCGACGCCATCGATGATTCCAGCCCCATTGCCCGGGAACTGGCGCATGAAACCAAACGCCGCGAGCGGTTGGTCGGCAGGCAGCTTCCCCGCCCGGAGAACACCCGGGTCTTTACCGTATCGAACCAGAAGGGTGGAGTGGGAAAGACCACCACCACCGTGAACATCGCCGCAGCCCTTGCCGCGGCTGGCCTGAACGTCCTGGTCATTGACATCGACCCTCAGGGCAACGCGTCCACCGCCCTGGGAATCGAGCACCATGCCGATGTGGACAGCATCTATGATGTCTTGATAAACGATGTCCCCCTTGCCGATGTAGTGGCCCCCTGCCCGGACATTAACAATCTGATCTGCGCACCGGCCACTATCCACCTTGCGGGCGCAGAAATCGAACTCGTCTCCTTGGTAGCCCGTGAGCAGCGGCTGCGCCGGGCAATCGACGTTTACGCGAAGGCGCGCGAGAAGAACGGTGAACAGCGGCTCGACTACATCTTCATCGATTGCCCGCCCAGCCTTGGACTGCTGACGGTTAATGCCTTCTGTGCTGCCAATGAGGTGCTGATTCCTATCCAGTGCGAGTATTACGCACTTGAAGGATTGAGCCAGCTCCTGAAGAACATCGAGATGATCCAGAAACACCTCAACGCTGACCTGGTAGTTTCCACCATTCTTTTGACGATGTACGACGGACGGACCAATCTTGCAGCCCAGGTTGCAGCCGAGGTCCGCCAGCATTTCCCGGATCAGGTTCTCTCTGCTGTTGTTCCGCGTTCAGTTCGGATATCAGAAGCGCCGAGTTACCAGCAGACCGTCATGACGTACGACCCTTCCTCCAGTGGAGCCCTGTCTTATCTGGAAGCCGCCGCTGAAATAGCAGAGCGCTAAATCTTCAAACTGCAACGACCGGAGCACGGCATGGCCAGGCTCTACCACTGGAGGGATTACCAATGAGCGAGAAGCGACGTGGCCTGGGCCGCGGTCTTGGCGCGCTGATTCCAAGTTCCGCCGCCGCCAACGGATCGGGCAACGGTTCGGCCGCCTCCCGTCCGGTCGACCTCTTCTTCCCCGAGGGACGAAGGAAGACGGAACAGGCTGAAGACGCCGCGGACAACCAGTCGTCCGGGACGCCGGCCGGCGAGAGTCCTGCCACTCCCTCCACTAGGCCGTCTTCCTCCGCATCTCCTGCAGGCAAGAGCCCGGCTGAAACGAGCGCTACCTCCAAGCCGCGCTCGTCCGGCAGCTCAGCTGCGAAACGTGATCCCGGCGAATCCGCTGCCTCGACCGAAATCACTCCTGATCTGCGGGAGGACCCGGCAGCAGCATCTGTTTCAGCGCCGGCATCAGCTGATTCTACCGAGGGCATGGATGAACCCACGTGGAATGACTCTGGTGTGGAGCTGGTAGAGGTTCCCGGCGTTCGCTTCGCTGAAATTCCAGTCTCGGATATCCACCCGAACCGTAAACAGCCGCGATCGGTCTTTGACGAAGACGATATGGCGGAGCTCGTTCACTCCGTTCGCGAAATAGGCGTCCTGCAGCCAATTGTGGTCCGGAAGTCAACCGAATCCGGTGGGGAACCCTTTGAGCTCGTTATGGGTGAGCGCCGCTGGAGGGCTGTCCAGGCTGCTGGCCTCGAAACCATTCCCGCAATCGTCAGGGATACCACCGATGACGATCTGTTGCGGGATGCCCTGCTGGAGAACCTCCACCGGAGTCAGCTGAATCCCCTCGAAGAAGCAGCGGCCTACCAGCAGCTCCTCGAGGACTTTGGAACTACCCACGAACAATTGGCAGACCGCATTGGACGTTCACGTCCCCAGGTGTCAAACACCCTGCGGTTGCTCAAGCTACCCCCGCTGGTACAGAGGCGGGTCGCTGCTGGCGTAATATCCGCTGGGCATGCCCGCGCGCTTCTAGCCCTTCCTGACGCGGCCGCAATGGAGCGACTGGCCCAGAAGATTGTGGCGGAGGGTATGTCAGTTCGGGCCACCGAAGAGGCCGTAACAATGTACCAGGATCCCGCCAAACCTGCGAAGAACAATATCCCGCGCCCAGGTGCCCGCCACGAGCGGCTGGATTACCTTGCATCCTCGCTTTCTGACCGGCTGGACACCAACGTTAAGATCTCCCTCGGTGTCCGCAAGGGCAAAGTGAGTATCGAGTTCGCAAGCGTGGAGGATCTAAACCGGATCATGGATGTACTTGCACCTGGTTCGAACAACTAAAGAGCCACCTTTAGCAACGTGAAGGCCCGATTCACTATGAATCGGGCCTTCGTCTTTCCAGAAGCCTTCATTTCTTGGGTGATGCCTCCCCGTCTTTTAGTAAGGGAAGAACAAAGTCCTCCCTGCCCCGGGTTATTGCCTCCTCGTTGGTTGGAAAGTGCTGAACTGAAGGGCTGACAGCGCGAGATATGTCTGTTCTGGGAGGGTTACCCTCAACTGTCGTTCTGCGTGAAGTCGTGCTCGCCGCGCTTAAAGAATGATGGTCCTTGCCAGCTGCGGCAGCCGTGTTCATATGCTTTGGCTGCTGGCGGGGCACGACACGCGCATCGATTGGCTTCTCCCGGGGTGCGTTTCGATAGAGTTTCCGCTCCCAAGCTGTGAGTATTCCAAGTAGACGGGCCGGGACGGACGCTCTTCTGTTTGTTTCACGTGAAACCGCAACGCCCTGGATCTGTCGTGACTGGCCCTGCACTTCCGCGCCGCGTCCACATACGCAGCGGCCTAGCGCTGGCACTGAGATGCTGGTGGCAGAGCAACGCAGCCCCTTGTCCGGTACTCTCTTCACACTGCGTTAACTGTTCCTATTCATACGCTCGATGTCTGTGAGCGTGAACTGTTCCTACGTACGGCATGCGTAACCCGACTGGACAGCAAGGATGTGGATTGTGATCGTATGAGGCCCTGCGGTTTGACCACAACTTTTGGTACAGGGGCGCAGTTCAGTTGCGTTGGCCAGTGAGGATGCAGCCGACGAGTTAGTCGGTTGCCTGTCAGCAGTAAACGAAATCTATTCGAGGTCCTAACAGCGGAATGTCTGCTGTGTTTCACGTGGAACATCCAACCCCTTGGCATCGCCGCCCGGGCGCCTTGGCGTCGAAGACGACACCATCCCGCCTCGTAGGCGCCTTGGGGTCTATACCGGACCCCGTCGGGCTGCACCTCTTGCCGCCTCTCCATCTGCGCGGTGATCTGTGCCGCTTGGACGCAGGCCGAGGGCTAACCCACATCCATTAGTTGCCCAGACAGGAATGCGGCGTGCTGTGTGGGAAGCTCAAGTGTTCGGGGCACCGCGCTCGTTGCTTTCGATCGCGCTACGCCCTACTCACCCAGGTTCCCTGGCAACTCATCCGCGACGGCACTGGCAGCCAATTCCGAATACGTCCGTGGCGCCGTGCTCGCTCCCGTTTCACGTGAAACAGCCGGCCCAACGTAAAAGCTGGCAAGAAGAACCGGACATCCAGCGCCAGTCCCAGTAGGAAGGATGCCGCTCCAGCGTCAGAGGATGCCCTGGGTGGTGGACTGTCCCAGCCTGGAGGTTCCTGCCCCTAAGGGCGATGCTGACTGTAGCCTGACGGAAGAGCGCCGCGCAGGCCATGTATTCCTCCCGTGGGGCTGGCGTCCTTCGCCAGCCGCGCGAGGACGCTCCTCCCCCAACCGATACTCAGGCCGGCAGCACGCCGCCCGCTCGTCGGCTCCGACGTGACTGTCTGTCCCATGTACCGCAGCAATTAGACCCGACCTGTAAGTTGCCGACCTTGTGTCCGGAGACAACTGATTCACCACGAAGCCCCGTCAGCTGTCGCACCGGGTCTCGGAGCCTCGGCTACAGCAACGCTGCTGAACGCGCCGTCGAACCATACTATTGCGAGACAGCGGGCGGTGACTGAAGCCGGAACCGGAAACCCTGGTGCCGTTCACGAAGCCGCGCGGTTGGGCACCATGCAGGAACAACTGCGCACCCTGCCGTCCAATGCAACACCGATGGGGCACAGTCCCGCACCGTGGCGGTCGACTACAACGGGCTCGCCACGGCGCCTGACTCCCGCGCCCAGTTGGTGCATTGACTGGGTGTAGAGGTGCGGCCGATCAGCGAGGTGAAGTCGTGTCTTCTCATCCACACCACTCGTGGAATGTAGTGGATATCACTGTGGATATCAGTGTGGATAACAGTGTGGATAGCTGCGTCGCCCGCCACCTGAGCTCACCGTAGTCTGGCGGCTGGCGGCAACCTCAAGAGAGCCTGATGCGCTCGTCTTCCATGGAGATGGGTGCTGTTTCACGTGAAACAGGCTTCGATGCCGTGAGGCGGAGCGCCAGTGCACCACAATCTATCTTGTTTGGTTGGTTTTATCCGCGCTTTGCGGGCCGTTCCGCGACCTGGGCGCGGCTTGGGTAGATCTTTGTCCGTCTGGTTTTGCTACCGGAACATTTCCTGCTGGTCGTCCAGGCCCCCAGAATACGCCTGCCTCGATCTGCGTGCCGGGTGAGCTGTGGATAAACTTGTGCATAAGACGGACGAGCCGATGTGGATAACTTGTGGATAGCGTGCGCGCTCAGTCCGATCTTGTGCTAAGCGAGGGACGTTCCGGGACGAAGGAAGACCTGGTCGCGGGTGCACAAACATGGAGGAGGAGGTTCGAGGCAGTGGCATTCGAACGAGCTTCTTTCGGGTGAATGTCGCCTGTTCGGCTGCGTTCACGCACTGCCCTAACCAGGTGGTCCACGCGGTCAGGCCTCCCGGCCCGGACCAGGACCACCAGGGCGGCGTTGATCGACTTGGTCTTTCTGGTATGGGAAAGATATCGCTGGGCCCAGTTGTTTACCCCCGCTATGCCGGCACAGCGCCTGGTCTTATCCACGCAACCACCGGGACTGCTGCTGTACATGGTGCCGTTGGTCGACACCATCATGTGCATATGCGCTGGTGGTAGCCCGGCCGATGACACCGGTGAGGCGAAAAGGCGACGGATCCGTGGGATGTCAAATCGATGCAGGGAGTAAGAAACTGTAACTTCTCGTTGCGCCCTCCCCGGTTCTTCGATGCGGGTCCGCGTGAGATGCGCTCTGAAGCGGGCGGAGTCCGGATCCTATGTTTCACGTGAAACGCGGACGCTGAAATCAAGCTGCCAGTGGTCCGCTCCTCGCACTGGTGCTTTCCCGGCTGCCCTGTTCACTGGTAGCAGCAGGAACGTTCGCCCTGCGGCCAAGGCTAAGGTGCTATTCGATTCCACCATCACTCTTACGCGCGTTAGTGGCTCAAACCGATAAGGCGCGCCGTGCGAGGCGCAGATGCTGGATTGCGGGACGCCTCGACCAAGTCAGAAGCCAGTTCGCGCTTCCGGGCGCCGTACTGCGGACGGTCCCACAGCACGATCCCCCGTGGCACCGCTGCGCGGACCGTCACCAGCATCTGGCTCAAGGCTATAAAGAGCATGATCGGGCCTTGAGCCGGATTGAGGGAAGTATTGTCGGATGCTGCTGGCAGGCATGGGGAACACGGGTGTTGGATATCCGGGTGGCTTGGGCGGGATGGTTGGTCACTCTCAACTCGTCGCTGCGCGTCCTCCGTGGACGGAGTGGGGCTTCATGAACGAGAATCCTCGCCGGCACCGGGGGGATGGCTGGCTCGTCCCAGCTGCGAGGACTTGGAAGCCTGGGCAGTCTATAGGTCGCGGCGGTTGTTTAGCGCGGGTGCCTGACCAGCGGGCAACACACGCCGTAGGTTTGGCTTACCATTTAGTACCAGTTTGGAATTTGTTGGTGGACCTAGTAAGTTGACCTAATCCAGTATTCGCTGGACGATCCATAGGCACGGCGGACTGGGCGGCGGTCTTCCCCGTCTGGTCCTGGGTCGGAGTGCCCTACTCGATGTACCCGGGGCAGTGGACATTCAGACCAGATGCAGCGTTTCCGCAGTGAGAGTCCGCCTACGGACCGACGGCACAGGCACGCAGCCGCCAACAGTTGTGAATCCGCCGTCCTCCTCGGAGACGACAGGGTTCCTTGCTGCGCAGCGTCGTGGTGAGTGCACCGACTTGTTTCACGTGAAACAAGGCTTCCTCCATGGGCAAGCAAAGAAGAATCTTTCGACGGTCACATTGCGCGGCTCTCGTCTGAGGGTAGTCGCTTTGGCGTCATCGGTTCTTATGTTTGGTCGCGCGGGTGCAGGCGTCTGCTCAGAATTGCCAGCAGAATTGCCAGTGGCTGATTAGCCTAGTGTTCGAATGGCAAGCACAGGTGCAGTCGCTGTATCGGCCGCTTGGTGGGCATGAGCAGATTAAGCAAACAAACAGGCATTACATGCCCATCATCGCGTCCCGGTTCTGTATCGATGGGCACCATGGAAGGGTGCTTCTTCGAGCCCGGGAGTGGGCTAGCCCCCATTTCCCTGGCCTAGAAGACCTCGTGCAACCGCAGCACCCACGTGCAGGGCGCACGGGGTCACAGCTCCGGCCAATTTCTCCTGAGCGCCGATACTACTGCAGGGGCAACAAGCCGCCCTGTTTCACGTGAAACAGAGACGTCATTTGCAGTAGGCAGCCTACCTAGGTGCAACTGCCGGGCCAACTTGCTCGCGCGAAAGGCTCACAGGGTAACCAAGCCCATTCCACGGATAAAGAAGAGTGGCCACCGCCTTCGGGCGGTGGCCACTCGGAAAACTAACAAAATATCAGAACCTAGGACAGAACGTCCGCGAATTCCTTCTCGAAGAATTGCTTAGGCTTTGCCCCGATAACGGTGCTCTTCACTTCCCCACCCTGGAACAGGTAAACAGCCGGGATGGAGGTGATCCCGTACTCGGCAGCAATGGACGGGTTGTCGTCCACGTTGACCTTGACGACGTCGACCTTTTCGCTGTATTCCACGGAAATTTCGTCCAGGATGGGCCCGAGTTTGCGGCAGGGCCCGCACCACTCTGCCCAGAAATCAACAATAACCGGCTTGTCGGAGGACAGAACGTCCGTGCTGAAGCTTGCGTCTGTTACGTCTTTGGCGTTACTCATAACCCTTGTCTCTCTCTTCGGATGTCGTTGCAGTAATTATGCGGGCAGGTCTGCGAGGTAGTGCTCAACATCGATTGCTGCTACACAGCCCGAGCCGGAAGCCGTAATGGCTTGGCGATAGGTGGGGTCCACAACATCGCCGGCAGCAAACACCCCGGGGATGCTTGTCTTCGAACTGCGGCCTTCTACGGCGATGGTTCCCTCGGGTGTCAGCTCAAGCACGCCCTTGACCAGGTCGGTCCTGGGGTCATTGCCGATGGCCACGAAGACGCCCGTCACCGGGAGGTCGGAGGTGGTCCCGTCGATGAGGTTCTTCAACTTCAGGCCGGTGACTTTGTCCCCGCCCACGACGTCCTCCACCGTGCTGTTCCAGATGAAGTTGATCTTTTCGTGGGCCAAGGCGCGGTCGGCCATGATCTTGGATGCCTTCAAGGTGTCGCGGCGGTGGACGACTGTCACCGATTTCGCGAACTTGGTGAGGAACAGAGCTTCCTCCATAGCGGAATCGCCGCCGCCGATAACGGCAATGTCCTGATCCTTGAAAAAGAAACCGTCACAGGTTGCACACCAGCTAACGCCGTGGCCGGAGAGGCGCTTTTCGTTAGGCAGTCCAAGCTCCCGGTAAGCGGAACCGGTAGAAAGAATGATTGCCTTCGCCCGGAAGGTCTCCCCCGTGGCAATGGTCACCGTTTTCACAGTGTCCTTGAGCTCAAGCGAAGTGACGTCCTCAAACTGGATCTCGGTGCCAAAGCGGGCGGCCTGCTTCTCGAAGTTCTCCATCAGGTCCGGGCCCATGATCCCCTCCGGGAAGCCGGGGTAGTTCTCAACGTCCGTGGTGTTCATCAGCTCACCGCCGGCCGTAACGGAGCCTGCAAGCAAAAGCGGCTTGAGGTTGGCACGGGCGGTGTATACAGCTGCCGTGTAACCAGCCGGGCCAGAGCCCACGATGATGACATCACGTACTTCGGACGCGGTGTTTTCTGCGATGGTCACTGAACGGTGAACCTCTTCCTTATTCGACGCGCCTCCCTGTGGAGGCCGGCCACATGGCACAACTGCTACGTGATGCTGAATATTCCAGCGCCTGGACGTGGTGAAACCCCGGTGGACAGCAGACGGCCGTCACCGAAGGCGCTCTTCCAAGGTTACAGTCCAACTCAACAGGCGCCTCGCCTGCCTGTTGCCCCAGGAGGACTTACTGGACCTTGATCTCGGCGAGCCGGATGCCGTAACCGTAGCGGGTCTTGGGAGCAGCGAGTCGAGGCAGCGAATTGATGGAAACAATCACGTACTGGGCCTGGACAGGCTCGGCCAGCGGCATGGTCAGGTCCGTGGAGGTGAAGCTGTTGGTCCCTACGGCTTTGGCTCCGTCGAGGGCAGGCCGGTCGTTGGTGTACACCGTGATGTTTCCACCGGATCCCCCCAACTGCGAGAGTGTGATGGAAGAAACCTTTGCCGGGCTCTTGAGCTTTACCACCAGCGGGACGCCCTGGGCCGCCAGGCCGCCCCAGTTTTCAGTGGCGAACTCCATGTCCGACCAATAGCTGGCAGCGTTCCCGTCATAGGCCTTCACCAGGTCACCATCGAAGGCGGCGGCGAAATCGAAGTTCCCCTGCCTGCTGATGTTTTCAATGGCCGGTGGGACCGCGGGCGGAGCGGATGGCGGCGCCTGCGTTCCGGGTTCCGTGGTCGCCGGGGCTCCGCTGTTGGTGGCGGGGGCGGTGGGAACAGCCTGCGGCTGCGGTGACAACAGGCTGCCCAGGTTTGTTACGGCGAAAACGAGTCCGGCAATGAGGACCACAGCGAGCAACCCGCCGACGAGCCACCGCATGGACCTGGGCTCCCGGCTGTCCTCGTCACGGTCGTCGTCATAGCCGGGTTCTTCATCATAGGAAGCACCTGCAGCGGCGGGCGCGGCAGAGCGGGCAAACAAGGACGATTTCTTGTCCGGCTGGGGTTCATCCTTTACCGGGGCGTTCCCGGAAGGCTGGTCCTCTGAGTAGGCGTAATCGTCGTCAGACCATAGCGAGACCTTCGGTTTTCCGCCCGGAGCTCCCTCCCCGTGGACAGGCCCCGTGACCTGCGGCTGCCCTGCCTGATCGGCCGGGGTCTGATCTGCCCGGGTTGGATCAGCCTGGGTTGGAGTGGAACGTGTTGCGGTTTCGCTGCCGTTGCGGGCTGCAGAACCGGCGGCAGCCGCAGCGCCCGCTGCCCCGAGGGCTCCACCGGCAGCTGCTGCCCCGCCCACTGCAGAAGCACCGCTGGACTTGCGCGCGGAGGAAGGTGCCGCAGCCGGCCGGACAGGCGGCTTGGGCGGCACAGCTGGTGCGTGCCGGTAGGGATCCACCTGGCTGGGGTGCGTGTCCGAGTAGTTGATGTAGCCCGCTTCGACGTGGTCTTCATCGTCGTAGGGCTCGGGCTCGTGAGACCTTGGCTGCCCGAAGATCTCGCTGCCCAGGGTGTCCGTGAAGAATGGTTCCACATAGGGGGGATTCGAGGCCACCACGAGGTCCAGCAGGTCCGCAGCGGACGTGTGGTTGGTGATGAGGTAGGTGGCGGCCTCGGTCATGCCAAGGTCCAGGACCTGGACGGTTCCGGGCCGCTCGCCGGTAGCCACTTCGCGGGCGCTCTGGGCAACCTGTTCAGTGTTGCCGGGGCCGGCCACCAGGATGCTGACTGGACGGTTCAGGACCTGGTCCACACCGTCCAGTACCAGATCGTGGTCGTGCGAGGCCAATACAGTGGCGGTGACCTTATAACGGCCGCCCAGTACTGATCCGACATCGATCGGGTTGGACACGTGTTCCTCCTAGACTGTCCGGGAGTGCCGGCTTGAATGATGCAACCGCCACCCAGGAGCCGCCGGGCGGCTGGCCCCTGAATGCAACTACCCCTGTACCTTCTCGATCCTAGCCGATTGCGTCCCCTGCGCCCTGGATCGCAGCGGCGGAGAACTGCTCGAGCGTCACTTTTTCCGGGGGCGCCGCTGCTTGAAATAGGGGTTCTCGCCGGGCTTTCCCTGGAAGGTACGGCGCCCTGGCAGCGGAATCTGTTCCTTGAGCAAACCCCCGCGGGCCGTACTGGGCTGGTCTTCCGCCGGAAGGTAGTCCTGGTCGGACGAAGCCGGCCCATCGCCGTCGCGCGCCTGCCTCCGCATTGCCTGATGTTCCGTGCCCTCCTGTTCCGGAGCCGGCCCCGCCCGGAAGGAAACGGCGTCGAACTCGCCGGAAATGCGGGGAATAAGCCCGGTGTCCACGGAGGTTGTGGCACGCTCCGGTGCGGGCCGTCGTCGTTCAGCCGAAGGCTCACCAGGGGCAGAGTCCGACGGCGGGTTCCCGGCTTCCGCCGAAGGTGCCGGCGGTGCGCCCCGGCCGAGCCGCCCCAGGAGGGGGCGGAGCAGGTCCCGCAGTTCGGCTACCCGGAACAGCTTGAGCAGGAAGAAGTAGGCCACCAGCATGACCGGACCCACCACGACGACAGTCACGAGGGCTGACAGCCGGTCGCGCCAGGCGAAACCGTCAGGGCTGTAGCTGCCCATCAGCCACAGCGCACCCGCACCTGCAACGGCCGAACCCAGCGCCGCCCACCCCATGCGGATGTAGGAGTTGGCGATCCGTGCCCCGTCCAGGTGCCCCAGGAGGCGTCGCAGGAAGTACGCGCTGATGACCACCGAGAGGATATTGCCCACCATATAAAGCACGGCGATGGCGTAGATGATCTGGGTGACCGGCAGGAACTGGATGGCGAAGGCCCCAGCCACGTAGACAACCGCCAGCTGCAGCTGGATGTAGAAGGGGGTGCGGGCGTCCTCATTCGCGTAGAAGACGCGGGACATCATGAAGTTGGCGCTCATGAACGGCGTGCTGAGCGCCAGGATGGTGAGCGTCTGGGCCAGCATGACGCCGTCCTGGCGCAGGCCTCCGGAGAAGAACATGCCCAGCGGGCCCGCAAGGGCAAAGAGGGCCAGCGCGCCGAAGACGGTGGCCACCGCCATGGTCCGCAGGCCATGGGAGAGGGCTTCGCGCAGTTCGGCGCGGTTCCCGTCCTGCGAGGCCCGCGTCATCCTGTTAAACAGGACGGTGGCAAGGGACAGCGCGATGATGGAGTGCGGCAGCAGGTAGAGCTGGCTGGCCACCTCCAGCACGGCGTTGCCGGGCAGCATGTTCGCTGACGGGTCTCCCGCCTGCTGCAGACGGATGCGTTCCGCGCCGGGGATGGTGGCGATGCGCATGACGTACAGGAAGGCAAGCTGCCCGACGGCGGCAGTCAGCAGGGTCCAGACGCTCAGCTTGGCGGCCTGGCCCAGTCCCACTCCCCGCCAGCCGAACCGGGGACGGAGGCCCAGCCGCAGGCGGATAACGGGAATCATCAGGATGGCAGTCTGGGACACCACGCCGATGGTGGAGAACCCGGCCACCAGCAGGGTTTGCGTGCTGCCCCAGTTGTCCAGCGTGTGCGGATTCAGTTCATTCGCCCCGAAGATCCAGATGAACATGCCCAGGCCGGCGATGGCCACCACGTTATTAAGGATGGGAGCCCACATGGCGGGGCCGAACGCCCCGTTTGCGTTCAGTACCTGGGTGAGGAGGGCGTAGAGGCCGTAGAAGAAGATCTGCGGCAGGCACCAGAAGGCAAAGGTGACGGCCAGGGCCTTTTGCTGGGGCGTGTATCCCTGGGTGGTGAGTTCTATGACGCCGGGCGCCGCCAGGGTAACCAGGGCTGTCAGTCCCAGCAGGAGGAGCACAGCCAGCGTCAGCAGCCGGCTGATGTAGTCCGCCCCCCTGTCCGGCGCCTTGCTTGCCTTGATGATCTGGGGCACCAGGACCGCGTTGAACACGCCGCCGGCCACCAGCAGGAAGATCAGGTTGGGCAGGTTGTTCGCGTTGATGAAGGTGTCATTGACGGTGGAGCCCAGGCCCAGGGCCGTGCCCAGCATCCACGTCTTTCCGAAACCCAGGAACCGCGAAACGAGTGTTCCGGCAGCCATGATGGCGCTGGAGCGGGTCTCGCTGGCAGCAACTGTGCCCGGGGTGCCGTCCGCACCGGCCGGCTCGGGGGGAACGCCGTCCGGCGCGGCATCGCCGGGACGTCCGGCTTTATCGGAAGGAAAGTTGGTAGCTGACATCGAGTTCATCGTCTCACCCGCGGGCGGTAAACGCCGCAACCGGGGGGCCGGGGCACACAGCCCTAAAGATGCCCGGGGAGGACTTCGCGGGCCAGATCGGCGATCCGGCGCTCGTTGGGGAAGGACAGCTTCCGCGCCAGTTCCTGGATGGGAACCCAGGCGACATCCACGGCTTCCTGGTCCGGATCGTTCTCGATGGTGAGCTCGCCGCCAGTGGCACGGAGGAGGTAGTGATGGACCGTTTTGTGGACCCTGTGGCCGCTGACGGTGAACCAGTAGTCGATGCTTCCCAGAGGTGCGAGGATGTCGCCTTCGATGCCGGTTTCCTCGGCAATTTCGCGGACCGCGGCCTGTTCGTTGTTTTCTTTGCCCTCCGGGTGGCCCTTCGGAAGGCACCACTCCAGACGTCCGCCGCGATTAAGGCGGGCGATGATCGCAACCCTCAATTCGGCGTCGGACGTGTCCACCACAACGCCGCCGGCGGAGACCTCCTCAACCGTGGGCAGCGTTGCCGGTGCCGAATGCTGGGCAGGGGCAACGTGCGCACCGATTGCCGACGGCAATGGTGGGTTTGTCCTCCTGCCTGGAGCGCTCGGTACTGGATGGGCCATGGAGTCCACTCTAACGACTGTTGCCCGTTCGTGATGACCGGAACATGACACCAACATGGACGGCATATGACGCACTTTCCCCCGCACGGAGCTATTCCGCGGGATCTTGACCCTAATTTGGCCTGCCGACACGCTGGTTTCTGCCAAGCTTAAGTAACTATGGCGCACGCACATCACAAGACTGATTCCCAGACCGTCGATTTCCAGGTGGACCCGGTGGTCCTGGAGCTCGGCCGGCGCTTCGTGGACGCCGGCCATGAACTGTCGCTGGTGGGCGGGCCGGTGCGTGACCTTTTCCTGGGCCGGACCTCCCCCGACCTGGACTTCACCACCGACGCCACTCCGGACCAGACGGTGGCCCTTATCAAGAAGTGGGCGGATAACTACTGGGAGATTGGCCGGGCGTTTGGCACGATCGGCATGCGCAAGGCCGGCTTCCAGATTGAAATCACCACCTACCGGGCAGAAGCCTACGATCCCGATTCCCGCAAGCCGGTGGTGGCGTTCGGATCCTCACTGACCGATGACCTGCTGCGGCGTGACTTCACCATCAACGCCATGGCCCTGAAGCTGCCTTCCCTGGAACTGGTGGATCCCTTCGGCGGGGTCCGTGACCTTCATGCATCCGTCCTGGCCACTCCGGGGGCACCCGAGCTCTCTTTCTCCGACGATCCGCTGAGGATGATGCGTGCGGCGCGGTTCGCTGCCCAGCTGGGTGTGTCCGTGCATGAGGACGTCCGGCGGGCCATGACGCAGATGGCGGAGCGGATCACCATCATTTCCGCCGAACGCGTGCGGGACGAACTGGTCAAGCTCATCTGCGGTGCCAGTCCGCGCGTGGGCGTGGACCTGCTGGTGGAGACGGGCCTCGCCGAGTTCGTGCTGCCGGAGGTTTCCGCGCTCCGTTTGGAGTCGGACGAGCACCACCGGCACAAGGACGTCTACCAGCACTCGCTGCAGGTTTTGGAGCAGGCAGCGGAACTGGAGACGGACGGTGAAGGCCCGGTGCCGGGCCCGGACTTTGTGCTGCGCTTCGCTGCATTAATGCACGACGTCGGGAAGCCGGCTACGCGCCGCTTCGAACCGGGCGGTGCGGTGAGCTTCCGCCACCATGACATGGTGGGGGCCAAGCTCACCTCCAAGCGGATGAAGGCGCTGCGGTTCGACAATGACACCACCAAGGCGGTGGCCCGCCTGGTGGAACTCCACATGCGCTTCTACGGCTACGGGGAGGCCGGCTGGAGCGATTCCGCAGTCCGCCGCTACGTGACCGACGCCGGGCCGCTGCTGGAGCGGCTGCACCGGCTCACCCGCTCGGACGTCACCACCCGCAACCAGCGGAAGGCCGAGCGGCTCGCGTTCGCCTACGACGACCTCGAAGCCCGCATCGCCGCGCTGCGCGAACAGGAGTCGCTGGACGCCGTTCGCCCGGACCTGGACGGGGCCCGGATCATGGCCCTGCTGGGGCTCAAACCGGGGCCCGTGGTGGGCCGCGCCTACAAATTCCTGCTTAACGAGCGGATGGAGAACGGTCCCCTGCCCACGGAGGAAGCGGAAGCACGGCTGCTCCGCTGGTGGGCAGAACAGCCGGAAGCCAGCCCGGATGAAGCTGTACCCGCACCTGCAGGGCCGGAGGCCGGAACGTCTCCCGCCGCCGTCGAGCCTTCCCCTTCCGAGGAGTCCAAGTGACCATTCCTGCCCTTGCCCCCCGCCCCCAGCTCTGGATCCTCCGCCACGGTGAGACCGAGTGGTCCAAAAGCGGCCAGTACACCGGACTCACTGATCTCCCCCTGACCGTCGAGGGGGAACAGCAGGCCGTGGAGGCCCGCAGGGTGCTGGATCCGGTCGACTTCGACCTGGTGCTCACGTCTCCCCTGCGGCGGGCACGGCGGACGGCAGAGCTGGCCGGCTTTCCGGACGCCCAGCATGAACCCCTGGCCGTGGAATGGAACTACGGCGACTACGAAGGCATCAGCTCCGACCTGATCCGGAAGGACAACCCCGACTACCTGATCTGGACGCACGGGGTTCCCAATGGCGAAACGCTGGACGAGGTTGCGGCCCGGGCGGACAAAATTATTGGCCGGGTACTGGAATCCGGCATGGACAACGTGCTGATTGTGGCCCACGGCCACTTCTCGAGGATCCTCACGGCACGCTGGCTGGAACTGCCGCCCATGGAAGGCCGCCATTTCATTCTGGGCACAGCCAAGGTCTGCACGCTGGGCTGGGACAAAAGGACCCCCGCCATTGTCCGCTGGGGCCTTTAATAGGGCTTTCCGAAATTTGTTTGGTTTATTGTGCTTTCTTACTGGCGGATATCCTTTGCCGTAGTGTAGTTTTATTCCTGACCCCAGAGCGTCTTGCCGGGGGATCGGCGCATGTTGTGTGGCCCTTGGCCGGTGCAACTGCAGAGCAGAAAAGGAGGTTGGGAAAAATGATTACTTTGACTAGCGGACGGAAGATGAACGTCACCGCCACCCCGGCCTCCGATGCTTTTGCGCGCCCATTTTGGGGAAATGCCGGCTCCTAGCCTTGCTCTCCTTGGGCTGGTGGAACACATCCTCCCAACTGCAACGCCACAGCCAGGGCACCTGCATTAGCCCGTAAAGCCAAGGGCTTCCAGCCTGCCGGAGTGAGCGCACGCCGGAAGCCTTGGCGTTACGCCGCAGCCGCGCGTTTCGCTTGGACTTTGCCTCCTATTGCCGAACCACAGTGTGAGTGCTGTTTTTGTTCTGGCAATTCTTATCAATCCAGGTTATTCCTGGGTGCGCTTTCGCGCGCCCTAATTCCCGTCCCAATTGCATTGGCAAAAGGGATTAATTGCCGCGCCCGGTTTGCGGGCCAGCCAGTTTGAAAGGAGGTGATACCCATGAGAAAGTTCCGGAAACTCCTGTTGCAGCCGCAAGGACGACGCAGCAGCAAGAGGATGATCAACGAACCCCTGCTGGAGAAGCAGCGCGAAGACGTTTTCGTCCTGATGCACCAGCAGATCGGCGGCACGCGATAAGGAAAAGCGGCCGGCAACTGGACTGCGGCCCTGCCGCGGCACGCGTGCCAACCTCAGCTGAGGAGGCGTTGTGGACATCAGCCACTTTCCGTCCGGAGCCCACGCGGCGACGCGTGGGCTCCACCTCACCGGTGGCCCCCGTACCTCCATGCTGCGGCGGTAAGCTCAAGCCATGCAGGAGTCCCAGCCGCCGGAGCACCAAGGAAGGCCGCGCCTGGTGGTTCCCAGCCGCAGCGATGTCCTGCTGAGGAACTTCACGGAATTGGTGGGCGGTCCCCTTGGAATCCGGGCCGCTCCGGGAGTCGTCTCCCCCGGCGTCTTCACCGTGGAACGGGTCCTGATCCTGCTGACCGTGCTGGCGGCCCTCGCGGGCGTCCTGCTCAAGGGCTACTGCCGCGCCAACGGATGGGAATCCCCCGCCCAGTTTTACGCCACCTGCTACTCCGACTTCCCGGAATTGTTCAGGAACCGCGGGCTCGCGGAGGGACAGTTTCCCATTGTGGGCCGCGGAAGCCAGTTTGAGTACCCGGTCCTCACCGCCCTGATCGCGGGGGCGACGGCATGGCTGGTTCCGGGGACCGGAGTGTCGGACGCCCGGATGCTCGCCTACTTCGATGTCAATGCTGCTCTGCTGGCGGCGGTCGCTGTGGTGACGGTCCTGGCTACGGCCCGGATGAGCAGCCGCCGCCCTTGGGACGCAGCCATGGTGGCGCTGGCACCGGGCATCATCCTGGCCGGGACCATAAATTGGGATCTTTGGGCGGTGGCGCTGCTTGCCGTGGGATTGTATTTCTTCTCCCGGGAACGGCTGGTGCTGGCCGGAGTCTTCATCGGCCTGGCGACGGCGGCGAAGCTGTATCCGCTGCTCATCCTGGGCGCAATGCTCCTGCTCGCCCTGCGGACCGGCCGCATCCAGCCCCTGGTAAAGACAGCGGGGGCCGCAGGGGCCGCCTGGTTGGCAGTGAACCTGCCCTTCGCCGTCGCAAACCCCTCCGGGTGGGCGTACTTCTACCAGTTCTCAGCCGACCGTGGCGCCGGGTACGGATCACCGTGGTTCGCCTACAACCTGGTGCTGAACAGGTTGAGGGGGCAGGAACTGGGCGCCGACGCGGTGAACCTCCTGTCCGTCGGCCTTTTTGCGGCGGCCTGCGCCTTGATCGCCCTGATTGCCTTCACGGCGCCGCGTCGCCCGCGCCTGGCCCAGCTGGCCTTCCTGGTTGTGGCGGCATTCATCCTCACGAACAAGGTTTACTCACCGCAATATGTGGTCTGGCTGATCCCGCTGCTCGCACTGGCCAGGCCGCGGTGGCGGGACTTCCTGGTCTGGCAGGGCATCGAAGGCCTGCATTGGGCCGCTGTGTGGATGTACCTTGGACAGGTGACCAGCGCAGGCTCCTCCCAGCACAACCTGGATATGCCGTATTACGTCCTGGCCGTGGCGGCGCATATGGGGGCCGTTGCCTACTTGATGGCACGGGTGGCGTGGGACATCTACGACCCCAACTACGATCCCATCCGGCGGCACCACCTGGACGATCCCCATGGTGGACCTTTCAACGGCGCCCCGGACCGGTTCAGGCTGAACCTGCGCCGCACAGCGGACTCCGCCGTCCAGCGGAAGGCGGCAGCCGATGCCTGACGTTGCGGTGGTGGGCGCAGGACCCAACGGACTTGCAGCGGCGGCAGTGATGGCGCGGGCAGGGCTGTCGGTGGAGGTTTTCGAAGCTGCAGCTACCATCGGCGGCGGGACGCGTACGGCGGAACTTATGCAGCCGGGGCACTTCCACGACGTCTGCTCCGCCGTCCATCCCATGGCCCTGGCCTCGCCTTTCTTCCGTGCCTTCGAGCTGTCCCGGCGGGTGGAACTTGTCACGCCCCAGCTGTCCTTCGGCTCTCCCCTGGACGGCGGCCGGGCCGCGCTTGCCTACCGTTCACTTGACCGGACGGCAGCGGGGCTCGGGCGGGACGGGGCTGCTTACCGGCGCCTCATGGGACCGTTGGTCCGGGCCGTCGACGACGTTATGGACTTCACGCAGAACCAGCTCTTCCGCCTCCCCCGGAATCCTGTCGCTGCGGGCATCTTCGGCCTCCGCACCCTGGAACAGGGCTCGGGACTGTGGAACGCCCGGTTCCGCGAAGAACTGGCCCCTGCCCTGCTCAGCGGCGTTGCCGCCCACGCCGTGTCCCACCTGCCATCGCTGGCCGCGTCCGGAGCGGGACTGATGCTGGGGGCGCTGGGCCACGCTGAAGGGTGGCCAATTCCGCTGGGTGGATCCGCTGCCATTGCCGCCGCCCTGGCGGCGGACATCAAGGCGCACGGAGGGGTGCTCCACACGAACGCCCCGATAAACCGGCTGCAGGACCTCCCGGCCGTGCGGGCCACCCTGCTGGATGTAGCGCCGCGGGGCCTGGTGGACATTGCCGGGGACTCCCTTCCCTCCCGCTACCGCAAGGCCCTTGAGTCCTTCCGCTACGGGAATGGCTCCTGCAAGGTGGACTTCATACTTTCCGGTCCCGTGCCCTGGACAGCGGCGGAACTGGCCGACGCCGGGACAGTCCATGTTGGCGGAACCAGGGCCGAACTTGCGCATGCCGAAAACGACGTCAGCGCGGGCCGGCACCCCGAGCGGCCATATGTGCTGGTGGCCCAGCCCTCGCGCTTCGATCCTGGCCGGGCTCCCGCCGGGCGGCACACCCTGTGGACCTACTGCCACGTACCTGCCGGGTCAACCAAGGATATGGCCGGGGCAATCACTGCCCAGCTGGAACGGTTTGCCCCCGGTTTCCGGGACCTGGTGGTGGACACCAACGTGGTTACCGCGGCGCAGTTGGCAGAGTACAACCGGAACTACATCGGCGGGGATTTCAGCGCCGGCACCATGGACCTCCGCGGCCTGGTCCAGCGGCCCGTGGTGTCGCGGCACCCGTGGCGCACCCCGCTCCCGGGCGTCTACCTTTGCTCCTCGTCCACTCCGCCAGGGCCCGGGGTTACCGGCATGCCCGGTTTCCATGCGGCAACATATGCCCTTAAGGACATATTCCAGCTGCCCGTTCCGGCGCTGGGCCTGAACGCGACCTAGGGAACCGGAGCGTCGCGGCAGCTGCTGAATGGCCAAAGGGACCGGGCCCAACGGGTGATAATGGCCGGATGGGGAATTCAACAAAACTTTCTGTGTCCGTCGCTGTGCTGATCCTGGGAACCTCGCTGGTGGCCTGCGACGACGGCAGGAGCGGGGCTGAGGCGGCAGTCCAGCAGTTCGCCACCGCCGTTTCGTCGCTGGATGTGGGGCCGGTGGCCTTCGACGGCAAGGACGCCGCGGCCGCCAATGACCAGCTGCGAAGCGTCTTCGCCGCACTGGAACCACAGAAGCCGGCGGTTGAAGCGGGAGACGTAACCCTCGACGGGGACAACGCCTCAGCGCCCCTGAACTACACGTGGAAATTCGGCGAGGCGGAGTGGAAGTACACGGTCCCGGCCAAGTTCCGGAAGTCCGGGGACAAGTGGCTCGCGGTCTGGGACCCCGCCACCCTGGTGCCCGGCCTGGCCGACAGCGAGGTCCTGTCCAAAGGCTCCCAGTCCCCGCAGCGCGCGGACATCCTCGGAGCCGGTGACGCACCCTTGGTCACCTACCGGCCGGTGGTGAACGTCGGCATTGACAAGCCCCAGCTGGTGGGCGCCGATCCCGCAGACTCTGCCGCCAAGCTCGCCGCCCTCGTCGGGGTTGACCCGGCCGGCTACGTCCAGCAGGTGCAGGCCTCCGGAGCAGAAGCCTTCGTTTCCGCGATCACGCTGCGGGAAGAGGGCAGGACCATCACCAACGAACAAATTGCAGCCATTCCCGGTGCCCGTGCCATTCCTGCCTCGGTGCCGTTGGCACCCAGCCGGACCTTCGCCCGCGCCGTCCTCGGCACTGTCGGCGAGGCCACGGCGGAGCAGATCGAGGCCTCCGAGGGTGCCCTGACTGCCGGGGACGTGACAGGCATCGGTGGGCTGCAGCAACAGTACGACGAACAGCTGAGGGGGACGGACGCCGTCGTGATCCGTGCCCAGCGCGCGGACCTGACCCGCGAGCAGATCCAGTCCGCCGCAACGGACCCCCGGCGGGTCCTCTTCGAAGTGGCACCCACACCGGGAACGCCGCTGAAGACAACCATCGACGCGAAGCTGCAGTCGCTGGCCGAAAGCACCCTGGAGGACGTGGCTCCGGCCTCCGCCATCGTGGCGCTGCGCCCGTCCAGCGGTGCCGTCCTGGCCGTGGCGTCCGGTCCCGGAAGCAACGGCTACAACACAGCCATGCTGGGCCAGTACGCGCCCGGTTCCATCTTCAAGATGGTGGACTCGCTGGCGATGTTCCGCAACGGCCTGACCCCTGACTCGAAGGTTGAATGCACACCCACGCTGACTGTGGACGGACGCACTTTCAAGAACGCTGAAGGCTACCCGGAGGGCTCCCTCGGCTCCGTCACCCTCCGCGATGCCTTTGCGCATTCGTGCAATACGGCGTTCATCGCCGCCCGGGACAGCGTGTCCCAGGCACAGCTTGAGGCCGCCGCCCTGGCCATGGGAATCGCCGTCGAAGCCCCTTCACTGGGGGCCGAAGCGTTCCTGGGGTCCGTTCCGGGTGAGGCGGCCGGAACGGAGCATGCGGCCTCCATGATCGGCCAGGGCAAGGTGCTGCTCTCGCCGCTGGCGGCGGCCGTGATGGCTGGTTCCGTGGCCAAGGGCGCTCCCGTGTCGCCCCAGCTGGTGGTAAATCCCGACGGCGGCACTCCAGCCGCCGGGACGACGAGCGGTTCCACCGCACCCGCCGCCCAGCCGTCTGCCACGGCAACCGGCGAGGCACCGGCGACGGCGTCAGGCGAGCCCATCACGGCGGCGGAGGCCGCAGCCCTGGCGGACATGATGCGTGCCGTGGTCACATCCGGGCATGCCGGCTTCCTTGCGAGCGTTCCCGGTGCTCCGGTAGGAGCCAAGACCGGCACGGCGGAGTTCGGCAAGGAGAATCCCCCGAAGACGCATGCCTGGATCGTTGCTGTCCACGCAGACCTGGCCGTGGCCGTCTTCGTGGAGGACGGCGGACTGGGCGCAACGACGTCCGGGCCGCTGCTGAAGGAGTTCCTCACCGCCGCCGGGTAGGAGTTTTTGTCCACGTACGCCGACTTCCGGGCTGATTATCCCTGCGTACCCTGGACAAAAATTCGCCGGCTTGGCCGTGGGAGGATGGAACACGTGGCCCATATTGACGTTTCCGGTATCGATTACTTCCTCTCCGACGGCACCCAGCTGCTCAACGGCGTCACCTTCAAGGTTCCGGACGGCACCAAGACTGCCCTGATCGGCCCCAACGGAACCGGCAAGACCACCCTGTTCCGGATCATTGCCGGGGACTTGGTACCGGACGAAGGCGTCATCGGCCGGTCCGGGTCCATGGGCATCATGCGCCAGTTCGTGGGCCAGGTCCGGGACGGCTCCACAGTCCGCGACCTCCTGGTGTCCGCCGCCCCGCCTGCCCTGGCAGCGGCGGCCCGGGAGGTGGACGACGCGGAGCTCGCCATGGTGGAGAACGACGACGAGCCCAGCCAGATGCGCTACGCCCAGGCCATCGTTGACTGGGGCGACGCGGGAGGGTACGACGTCGAGACAGTCTGGGACGAGGTCTGCATGGCCGCGCTGGGACTCCCCTTTGACCGCGCGCAGCACCGCCCGGCGTCGAGCCTTTCCGGCGGCGAGCAGAAGCGCCTGGTGCTTGAGGCCCTCTTTGCCGGCCCCGACGAACTGCTGCTGCTGGACGAACCGGACAACTACCTGGACGTTCCGGGCAAGCGCTGGCTTGAGGACAAGCTGAACGAGTCCAAAAAGACTGTGTTCTTCATCAGCCACGACCGTGAGCTGCTGAACAACGCCGCGGGACGCATCGTCACGCTGGAACCAGGAATCAACGGTGCTGGCGCCTGGATCCACGGCGGCGGCTTCGGCTCGTACGTGGAAGCGCGGGCGGACCGGAACGCCAGGTTCGAGGAATTGCGCAAGCGCTGGGACGAGGAGCACATCAAGCTCAAGGAACTCGTCAACATGTACAAGAACAAGGCAGCCTTCCGCTCCGACATGGCCAACCGGTACCACGCAGCCCAGACCCGGCTGGCCAAGTTCCTGGAAATCGGGCCGCCAGAGGCGCTGCCCATCGAGCAGAACGTGCAGATGCGGCTCAAGGGCGGGCGGACTGCCAAGCGGGCCATCGTAGCGGAGCAGCTGGAACTGACCGGGCTGATGAAGCCGTTTTCCACGGAGGTCTGGTTCGGCGACCGCGTAGGCGTCCTGGGTTCAAACGGCTCGGGCAAATCGCACTTCCTCCGGCTCCTCGCAACCGGGGGCACTGATCCGGAGCGGGAGCACCTGCCCGTTTCCGACGTCGAAATTGCCGAAGTGCCGCACGAAGGCACCGTTAAACTTGGCGCCCGAATCCGCCCGGGCTTCTTCGCCCAGACCCATGTCCGGCCGGACCTCCTGGGCAAAACGTTGCTGGAAATCCTGCACCGGGGCGACGAACACCGCTCCGGCCTGGGCCGCGAGGCAGCGGCCGGGGCGCTGGACGGCTACGGGCTTGCCGGGCAGTCCGAGCAGAAGTACGAGTCCCTCTCCGGAGGCCAGCAGGCGCGGTTCCAGATCCTGCTCCTGCAGCTGAGCGGCGCAACGCTGCTGCTCCTCGACGAGCCCACCGACAACCTGGACCTGCATTCCGCGGAGGCGCTGGAGCGGGCCATCGACCACTTCGAAGGCACCGTCCTCGCCGTGACGCACGACCGCTGGTTCGCCCGGACGTTTGACCGCTTCCTGGTGTTTGGATCCGACGGCAAGGTGTACGAATCGGCCGAACCGGTGTGGGACGAGAAACGCGTGGAGCGCGCCCGCTGACCGGACGCTCTCTCTTTTGATGTTGCCTTTCCCAAAACGCTCTATCAGTTGATGTGGGTTTTCGACAAACCGTCTCTCACCCACTGCAGGAGCGTTTGGTCTAAAGGCGCATCAAGTGAGAGAGCGTCTGATGGCAGAAGAGCGCACGCAACTGGACAAATTCTCCCTGGAAGTAGTGATTGTATGAGCAGCAATACGCGTACCTCGCAGGACGCCGGACTTAGGGCGGCCGCGGCTGCCACGTTTGTGGTCTTTGGCATCAACGGCCTGGTTTTCGCCAGCTGGGCCGCCCGAATCCCTGCCGTCACGGAGATCCTGGCGATCACCTCCGGGCAAATGGGCACGCTGCTGCTGTGCACCGCCGTAGGTTCACTGCTGGCACTGCCCACCGCCGGACTGGTGGTGGGCAGAATCGGGACCGCCAACACCGTGCGCTTCGGCGGGCTCCTCGCTGCCCTTGCGGGCGTGGGAATCGCCTCCTCGCTCTCTGTGGCATCAGTACCCGGCACGGCAATCGCCCTGTTCTTCTTCGGCATAGCCATCGGCCTGTGGGACGTGTCCCAGAACATTGAAGGCGCCGACGTCGAGCACAAGATGCGGCGAACCATCATGCCCCAGTTCCACGCGGCGTTCAGCGGTGGTGCCTTTGTGGGTGCCCTGATCGGGGCCGGCCTTTCCAACCTCGGCGTCGGCCTGCCCCTGCATCTGCTGGTCATCGCCGGCATCGTGGTACTGGTGACGCTCACGGCGCCGCGCTACTTCCTTCCGCACATTTCAACCTCAATCCCGGAGGGCGAACCGAAACCGGCAAAGGGCCCGTCAGCCTGGCGCGACAGCCGGACCCTGCTCATCGGCGTAGTGGTCCTGGGGGCGACGCTGACGGAGGGCGCGGGCAATGACTGGATTGCGAAAGCCTCCGTGGATGGGCTGGGCACGTCCGAGTCCACGGGTGCCTTGATGTTTGCCCTCTTTGTCCTCGCGATGACAGCGATGCGGTTCACGGGCGGCCGGGTCATCGACAAATACGGGAGGACCGCCGTGCTGCGGGCCAGCATGGGGGCGGCAGCACTGGGGCTCTGCCTCTTTGTGCTTGCTGGCAACGTATGGCTTGCGGCCGTGGGTGCGGCACTGTGGGGCGTTGGAGCCGCGCTGGCCTTCCCCATGGGGATGTCCGCCGCCGCGGATGATCCGAAGCATGCAGCAGCCAGGGTGTCCGTTGTATCAACCCTTGGGTATATCTCGTTCCTGGCAGGACCTCCCCTGCTGGGATACCTTGGCGACCTCACGGGAATCCACCTGGCGCTCCTGGCCATTCTTGCGCCGATCCTCGTTGCCCTGCTGCTGGCGGGGGCAGCCAAACCAATCAAGGCGGAGTAGCAAAGCGCCACTGTACGCCGGCGCGACCGGCAGGCAGGGGCGCGGTAGGGTGAGGGCATGCAGAGCAAATGGCGCCGGAGCCATCGTTGGATCAGCCGCGTTGATAGATACCTTCTAAGGCATGTATCGGACCTCCCCGGCGGAAACCATGACGACTTCTTCCGCCGCTTGTCCGCCTCCGCCAACCATGGCAAGCTCTGGATGGGTGCCGCGGCCGTGATGGCGGCCTTCCCCGGCCGGACACGCCGCGCGGCGCTGCATGGACTCATCGCCCAGGCGGTTGCATCCGCCGTCACGAACGGGATCTTCAAAACCCTGCTCCCCCGCACCCGGCCCCTGCCGGAACACCTTCCTGTGTTCCGGTTCGTCCATCCCCAGCCCACCAGTTCCTCCATGCCGTCCGGCCACTCGGCATCGGCTGTCGCGTTCGCCGTTGGAGTAGGGCTGGTCCGGCCCGCCCTTGGCGCCGCACTGGCTCCCGTGGCGGCCGGTGTGGCGTACTCACGTATTCACACTGGAGCCCACTGGCCCTCCGATGTCCTTTTCGGTTCGGCCCTTGGTGCGGGCGCTGCCCTTGTGACCCGCCATTGGTGGCCAGTGCGCCCGCCCTTTCCGCAAGTGGCACGCACCCGGGCCGACGCGCCCGAACTGCCGGGCGGCCAGGGACTGAGCATCGTGGTGAACACGCTCGGCGGGTCCTTCACCGAGGAGACTGCCGCGGCCCTGCAGGAAGTATTCCCCGAAGCGCACATAAAGACGGTCCAGCCGGAAGAGAACCTGGTCGAGGAAATCCGGAAGACGGCGGACTACCCTGGGACCCGCGCACTCGGTGTGTGGGGCGGGGACGGGACTGTGGGAGCTGCGGCAGCCGCCGCCGTCGAAAGATCCCTTCCGCTGCTGGTCCTGCCGGGCGGGACGCTGAACCACTTTGCCCGGGACGCCGGGACCGGGAGCCTCAAGGAGGCGGTTGCCGCCGCATCAAAGGGGGAGGCCGCCATGGCCGACATCGGGATCGTCACGGTTGAGCGGGGCTTGGCAGGCAACCCGGAAACGGCGAAGCTGACGATGCTGAACACGTCCAGCGTGGGCCTGTACCCGAACTTTGTCCGCCGCCGGGAGCAGCTGCAGCCCGCCCTTGGAAAACCGCTGGCCGGCGTGGTGGCGATGTTCCGCACGTTTGCCGCCGGCACTCCCACCACCCTGGCCGTGGACGGAAGGCGGCACAAGGTGTGGATCGCCTACGTTGGACGGGGCCGGTACTACCCGCGGGACCACGCACCCCTGCTCCGGCCAGTGATGGACGACGGCGTCCTGGACGTCCGCATGATCACGGCGGACGAGTCCTTTGCCCGGCTGCGGCTGCTCTGGGCAGTGCTGACCGGAACCGTGGCAACCTCGCGGATCACCCACCTGTCGGAGGGCGCACGCGTGCGCATCGACGCCGGCGGGTCACCCATGGCCCTGGCAGTGGACGGCGAAGCGCTGGCCGGGGTCCTCAGCGCGGAGTACACCGTCCGTCCCCGGGCGTTGGCCTACTACTCTCCCCACCCCTAGCTGTCCCTGGACCGGCCAATCAACGGGACTACCCTGATCCGCCCCTGAATCATCCCTGAGACCGGCGAAAACCAGCCCTGCCATCGGTAGCGTGGTGCGTACGAGTCTTCTGAAACGCATCCCGCAGTCCACAGCTGCCGTCCTAAGGAACATTCATGATCGAGGCAACAGGGCTGACAAAGGTCTACGGCGATAAGACCGCCGTGGACAAGGTCAGCTTCACCGTCCAGGCCGGCCGCGTGACCGGTTTCCTGGGCCCGAACGGCGCCGGCAAATCCACCACCATGAGGATGATCATGGGGCTGGACCGGCCCACGGCCGGTTCCGTGACCGTGAACGGGGTGCCGTTCGCGCAGCACGCCGCCCCGCTGCGCGAGGTGGGCTCACTCCTTGACGCCAAGGCCGTCCACACCGGCCGCACCGCCTACAACCATCTCCTGGCCATGGCGGCCACCCACAGCATCCCCCGGAAGCGCGTCCGGGAGGTCATCGAGATGACCGGCCTGGGCGAGGTAGCAAAAAAGAAGGTGAAGGGGTTCTCCCTCGGAATGGGGCAGCGGCTGGGCATCGCCGCGGCCCTGCTGGGGGACCCACAGACCATCATCCTGGACGAACCGGTGAACGGCCTTGACCCGGAGGGCGTGGTCTGGGTCCGCAACCTCGTGAAGTACCTGGCGTCCGAAGGGCGGACGGTTTTCCTGTCCAGCCACCTGATGAGTGAAATGGCGGTGACGGCCGACCACCTGATTGTCATCGGCCGCGGGAGGATCATTGCCGATGCCCCCATTGGCGAGATCATCACGGGCAAGGGCCAGTCACGCGCCCGCGTCCGCACCGACCAGCCGCAGCAGCTCATGCGCCTGCTCACTGACGACGGCGTCTCCGTGGAACTCCAGGACCACGAACTCCTCGAGGTCAAGGGCCTGCCGCCCAGGCAGATTGCCAGGACGGCCCTGGACAACCAGATCATGGTCTACGAGCTCACGCCCCTGCAGGCGAGCCTCGAGGAAGCGTACATGGAACTGACCAAGGACGAAGTGGAGTACCACTCCCTCATCACCACCGGCGCTGCGGCGCCCGCCCGGACCGGAGGAAAGCAATGAGCACGGCAGCACTTGAATCACGCCGGCAGCACAACCGGCACAACAACGTAGGTCCCGGACCCAGCTTCCTCCGCGTCCTCAACTCCGAGTTCATCAAGTTCAGGACCCTGCTCTCCACCCTGATCCTGGTGGGATCCACCGTGCTGGTGATGGTGGGGTTTGCAGCCCTGAACGCGTGGGGCATCGGGCAGTTCTCCGAGGCAGCGAAGACCGACCCGCAGGCGGCCGCCGCCTTTGCCGCCCAGGGTGCCGACCTGACGGCGGGGGTCCCCACCTCCGGCATCGCCTTCGCCCAGCTCATCATCGGCTCCCTGGCCGTGCTGCTGATGAGTTCCGAGTTCACCACGGGTATGGCACGGTCCACCTTCACGGCGGTCCCCAAACGCATCCCGGCCTTCATCGCCAAGCTGCTGGTGGTGACGGTCTGTGCCTTCGTTGTGACTGTGGTGTCATCCTTCCTGGCCTACATCGCGGCCACCCCTATCCTGGACAGCTACGGCTTTGACATCGACCTCGGGTCCGAGCACTCCAGGCGGCTCCTGTGGGTCACCGGGCTGTATGTGGCGGCAGTGGCGGCGATCGGCATGTCCTTGGGAACGCTGTTGCGCAACTCCGCAGGGGGGATCATGTCCCTGGTGGGGCTCTTTTTCGTGGTCCCCATCGCCTTCCAGCTCATCCCGGGCGAGTTCTTCGAAGAGGCGCGGAAGTACCTGCCGGAGAACCTCTTCGAGAGGATCGTGGCGGCGGCACCCGCCGATGGTGCCCTGGAGGTGTGGCAGGCCGCCACCTGGCTTGGCGTGTGGGTGGTGGTCCCCCTCTTGGCAGCGATGATCGTGCTGAAGAGACGCGACGTCTAGGGGACGGCAGGCCTCAACGTCACCATTTAGACTCGGGGGCATGCCTTCTCTTTCCTCCGCCGCAGACCACATCCAGGACCTTGGCGCCTTTGTCAGCGCGTCGCCGTCGAGCTTTCACGCCGTGCACGAGGCAGGCCGCCGGCTGGAGGAAGCCGGCTTCGTCCGCCTGGACGAACTGCAGCCCTGGGAGGGCGGTGGCGGTTCGTACTTTGTGATCCGGGACGGCGCGCTGATCGCCTGGGTTGTGCCGGAAGGTGCAGGCCCCGCCACCGGGTTCAATATCCTGGGCGCGCACACAGATTCGCCCACCTTCAAGCTCAAGCCCAAGGCCACTACCGGCGCCCACGGGTGGCTGCAGGCCGGCGTTGAGGTGTACGGCGGACCGCTGCTGAACTCGTGGCTTGACCGTGAACTGCAGCTCGCCGGCCGCCTGGTGATGCTGGACGGCACCGAGCACCTGGCCGCCACCGGACCCATGCTCCGGTTCCCCCAGCTGGCCATCCACCTGGACCGGGCCGTCAACGACGGGCTCACCCTGGACAAGCAGCGCCACATGAATCCCGTGTGGGGACTGGGGAATGCTGCGGACTTCGATCTGTTGGCGGTGTTGGCGTCGCACGTTTCCGGCACCTCCGTGGATCCCGCCAAGATTGGCGGGTACGACGTCGTTATTGCGGACACGCAGGCGCCTTCGGTTTTCGGGGGGAACAGTGAGTTCTTCGCCTCCGGGCGCCTGGACAACCTTTCATCCACGCACGCGGGGCTGGCGGCGCTGATCGCACATGCCTCCGCTCCCGGCCGCGGTGTTGGTGGCGCCGGCGGCGCCGGCATGCCCATCGCCGTCCTGGCGGCATTCGACCACGAGGAGATCGGCTCCAACTCGCGCTCGGGTGCCTGCGGACCCATCCTCGAGGATGTGCTGGTGCGCATCTCCGACGGCCTCGGCGCCACGGTGAGCCAGCGGCGGCAGGCGCTGGCGTCGTCGTTCTGTGTGTCTGCCGATGCCGGGCACGCCGTGCACCCCAACTACGCGGAGCGGCACGATCCCGCCAACCACCCGGTGCTCAACGGCGGCCCGCTTTTGAAGATCAATGCCAACCAGCGCTACGCCACGGACGCGACCGGGGCGGCTTTGTGGGCGCGGCTCTGCGCTGAGTCCGGGGTTCCGTACCAGGAGTTCGTGTCCAACAACGCGATCCCCTGCGGCTCCACCATCGGTCCGTTGACGGCCACCCGGCTGGGTATCCGGACCGTCGACGTGGGCGTGCCGCTGCTCTCCATGCACTCCGCCCGCGAGATGTGCGGCGTGGAGGATCCCTGGCGCCTTGCCGCGGTGACGGAGCTGTTCTTCAGGACGGTTGTGTAACCAACCCCCTACCTATTGATATTCACGGGATGGCTAACCCCTATACCTAACGAATTCACCATTCCGTAACCCCGTTACTTACTGACCGGATGGAAATGGCTCAATAAAAAGCGAGTACTCACTACTGGTGATACCGGCGTGGACCAAAAGTAGGCTCTTCGTCACGGGCAGAGTCATTGGCCGATGAGTGGCTGGGGCCAGAGACAAGACCTTGACCGGATAGAGCACTAGTGGCGCACTTGCATCAAGCTGAGTGCGGCATTGTCCATTTCCGTCGATGTCATGAAGTGGTGAGGCATTTGTCCATTTCCACCCAGCTTCCGAATACGTTCTCCGAGCCAACGTTGTCGATAGTGAGAGCGTCAGTAAGCGTAGTAATCCCGACACTGAATGAGGCGAAGAACCTGCCTTGGGTACTTCGCCGAATGCCCTCATACGTGGATGAGGTAGTGATCGTAGATGGCCGCTCCCAGGACAACACAGTGGGAGTTGCGCGGGCCCTCCGCAAGGATGTCGTGATCGTGGAGGAAAAACGCAAGGGAAAGGGTGTAGCCCTCCGATCAGGTTTCGCTGCAGCCTCCGGCGACATCATCGTCATGCTCGATGCCGACGGCAGCATGGACCCCCAGGAAATCGGCTGGTTTGTTTCCCCCCTCCAGCACGACTACGACTTTGTCAAAGGTTCCCGGCACGTTACCGGCGGCGGGTCCGAAGACCTTACGTGGCTGCGGCGCACGGGTAACCGGGCATTGACGGCCTTGGCGAATGCGGTGCTGCACAGCAATTATTCGGATCTCTGCTACGGCTACATTGCCTTCAGGCGTGAATGCCTGGAAGTCCTTCAGCTTGAATCTGACGGGTTTGAGATCGAGACGGAGTTGATCGTCAGGGCGGCCAAAGCGGGCCTCCGGATCGCAGAGGTACCGAGTATCGAACTGGAGCGCATCTCGGGGGCTTCGAACCTGCAGACCTTCCGGGACGGCTGGCGCGTGTTGGGGACAATGGCCCGCGAGTGCGTCTTGTGGGAGGCGCCCACGGCCGGCGCCCGTCCTGAGGCTCTGCGACGCGTCAAATATGCGTACGCGAACGTTAGTTTCCCCCGGACGCCCGCCGACCCCCAGAGCCTCCTTTCCTTGCGGGAAGCAGCCTGAGATGACGACTTTTCCCAGGCCCACCGTTACTGTCGTCATCTGCACTTATACCGAGGACCGCTGGGCGAACCTGCTTGATGTCATCGAATCAGTCAGGGCACAGACCGTCAGCCCGCAGGAGATTCTCCTGGTAATTGACCACAACGTTGATCTTTATGAACGGCTTCTTGTGGTGGTTGATGACATCACGGTCGTCCAGAACTCGGGGCCGCAGGGTCTCTCCGGGGCCCGCAACACTGGCGTCGGTTTGGCTGATACGGATATTGTCGCCTTCCTGGATGATGATGCCGAAGCGGCGCCGGACTGGCTTGAGCTTTTGCTGGCCCTGTACGACGATCCTGACGTCCTTGCCGTCGGGGGCCGGGTGGAGCCCATTTGGGAAGCCGGCCGCCCCGGTTATTTCGGCGAGGAGCTGGACTGGATCGTTGGATGCAGCCACCTGGGGATGCCACGGGTGGCTTGCGAGGTCAGGAACGTCATCGGCGCAAACATGTCTTTCCGGCTTGACGTGCTCCGTCAGGTAGGGGGATTCAACCACGCCCTAGGCCGCCAGGGTGCCGTACCCCTGGGATGCGAAGAGACCGAGATCTGCATTCGCTCGAAGATGGGCTCGCCTGGTTCCCGAATTGTGTATGAACCGGCAGCAGTGGTGCGCCATCACGTCCCGGCCAGCAGGGGCACGTTCCGTTACATGCTGTCCCGGTCGTGGTCTGAAGGCCTGTCAAAGGCTCAGGTGAGCCAGGTGGTAGGCCACAAGAGGGCGCTCGGACCCGAAAGGCGCTATGTGCGCAGGGTCCTGCCGCGGGCCGTTGTTTCCGGACTCTATGAGTGGAGCAGAAGCGGAGATCCGGGAGGACTCGGCCGGGCCGGTGCCGTGGTTTCGGTTCTGGCCTTCACAGCGGCCGGTTACCTGCGCGGCCGGCACCTGTCTCACGTTTCGCCACGTGCGGGAACCTTGGCAGGCATAGAACCGGCCTGGAGGGACGTCCAGTGAGTAAGGGCGAGTTGCTCCCGATCGTCTCCCGCGCGGCCCGTGAGCTGCATCGCTTGCCGGAGTGCCAGGGGTGTGGTGGATCGATACCACCAAAATTACACAGCGCGAATGTGTCGGAAGGATGAAGTAATGAACAACCCTTTTGCGCGCGAAGGAGCGGCTGTGCACGATTCCGTCGATGCAGCTGGTCTTCGTCTACGAGCGTCGCGGAATCTGCGGCTCTATGCACTGCTGACAGCCCTGCTGGTTGTCGTGGGTGCCCTGGTGTCCCCGGTCGCGGCGTCGGCTGCTGCGGGCGACGTTGGCGATGAGGGTCCGTCGCATTCCGGGACGGGGACGCCAACGGGTACGAAGCGGGCGGAGAGTGTGCTGTGGTTCAACGACGGGGTCTGGTGGGGGAACCTGTGGGACACTGCCAGCTCGGATTTCCACATCTTCCGCTTCAATGGCTCGACGAGATCGTGGACCGATACGGGTGTGGCGACAGAGACGCGGGCAAACACACATCATGACGTGTTGTGGGACGGGACGACGTTGTATGTGGCGAGCCACCAGTTCGTCAACGACGGTCTGCCTGCCGAGCCGAACTTCCCGACGATGATGCGGCGTTACAGCTACGACTCGAATAAGAAGACGTACTCGCTGCTGAGTTCGACACAGATCAACAATTACAAAGTTGAGACCCTGACCATCGATAAGGACTCGTTTGGCCGGGTCTGGGCCACGTGGCAGCAGGGGAACAAGATCTATCTGAACGTCACTGGCACCGATGGCAAGACATGGGGGACCCCGTTCCAGCATCCTGCGACGTTGAGCAACGTCTCCGTGGACGACACTTCGGCCCTGATCGCGTTCGACGGGAAGATGGGCTTGATGTGGAGCCGGCAGGTCGGTGACGCAACCGACGGCATGTACTGGAGCTACCACAACGACTCAGACACGTCCAAAACCGCCTGGACCGCTCCCGTCGCGGCAGTGAAGGGACAGCGCAGCGGCGATGACCACATGAACTTGAAGTGGCTGGACTCCGCGGATGGGCAGGTTTTCGCCGCTATCAAAACGTCGTTCACTTCCAACTCTGAGCCGCTGATCCAGCTCTTGGCGTTGAATGCCACAACGTCGGCGTGGTCGGCGCACACCATCGCGAATGTGGCTGAATGCCCGAACCGGGTGATCGTCCTGATTGATGAGAGCACGTCGCCGAAGACGCTGCGGACCTTCGCTACCTATCCCAAGCCGAGTGGCACGAAGAACGCTGGTGTGTGCACCAGCTCGGGAGGTGCTATCTACGAGAAGTCTGCGCCCGTAAGCGACCCCGGAAAGCTCGCTACCGCTGCGAAGACGCCTCGCATCGTGGATGCCGACCAGTACGTCCACAACGTGACGTCGACTAAGCAGAATCTCAACAATGCGTTGAGGGGCACGGGCAACAGCGGTCTCCTGGTGCTCGCAGATGTGAACGCCACCAGCCGGTACTGGCACTTCTACGAGCCCAAGGGGGGTGCCGGTGGTGGTGATACGACGGCCCCGCAGACGACGATCACGTCGGGACCACCTGCGACGTCGACGTCTACCAGTGCCTCTTTTGAATTCACCTCGAGTGAAGCGAATTCAACGTTCCAGTGCA